>CAIYCP010000758.1 GCA_903924715.1 uncultured beta proteobacterium | reverse complement strand
GTTTTGCCAAATTTGAGGAAGCGTCGTCGGCGCGTTCACACGCGGCACGGTTTCTTCATCCTCTTCGTCTTCTGGTGCCAGCGTGGCGAGTGTTTGCCAGCGCATGGCAATGTCGGGTGCTGTCACGCGTCGCAAAATGCGTGCGACCAGGCTGCGTTGCATGTCTTTGAATAGGGTTGCAGCCTCGCCTTCTTTCGCTTGCACGACGCGATCATCAAACGGCATGCTGCGAATTGCATACAGCGTTGTTTCTGGCAAAATGATCTGATCTTTGGCGGTGACGAGGCGAAAGGTGTAGGTCAGAGACAGCTCAAATTCTTCAGGTTTGCCTTGGGCATTAATCGCCACAATACGCGTACCCCTGATATCACTGATTTGTTCAAACCTGGCTTTTGCCAGTTTGCGTACTTTGGCGGCTTTGATGCGATCAATGGTTGCTTTATCTTCTGAATCGTCATTCTCTTCAATATCGCTCGCGAGCACGACCATATCACGTGGTTCGATCAGCTTGGTACCGGGCGAAGCGGCTCGAATCGCACGACGCAAATCGGCACCAAACTGAGAGTTTTGCGGAATATTGATCGATAACGAGTCAAAGGGCATGGGCGTTTCGCCCTGCATCTTAAAGCCACAACCACTGAGCGCGAGCACGGCCAATACTGAACCGAGCGAGAGCAGCCAGGCGCGCACGCGTAAAAATATTGACGGCGCAGGCTTGGGCGTTTGTGCCGCCGCCGATACAGTTTGTCGTAATGTCGGGCTATTCATTGCACCATTATCCTGTTATCCGACCACGTTGACGAGTTTACCGGGCACGACGATGATGCGCTTGGGCGGGCGACCTTCAAGATTGCGTATGACTGCCTCGTGTGACGCGGCTAGTTGCTCGATGATCTCTTTGCTTGCAGTGCGTGCAACAGTCAGATTACCCCGAAGTTTGCCGTTTACCTGTAAAACAAGCTCAAGTTCATCGGTCACAAGAGCCTTTTCGTCTACACAAGGCCAGGGCGCATCTAGCAAATCGCCATAAATGGCGGCAAAGCCCAATTCAGCCCATAGATTCCAGGTCACGTGCGGCACGATGGGGTAGAGCACCCGCAACAGAACGCCCATCGTTTCGGCCGTAGCCGCTGTCGCAAAGCCAGAGTCACCTAAGGTTGAGTCGTCGATCGCATTCAGCATTTTCATGCAGGCCGAGACCACGGTGTTGTATTGGATACGTTGATAGTCGTAATCGGCCTGTTTAAGCAGCGAATAGATCTCAAGCCGTAGCTTTTTGATGTCTGAGCTCGCACCCGACCAATCACTCACGGGTGCCGTTAAACCCCGAGTAATGAGGTCTTGCTTTTGATGGCATAAAGCCCAGAGTCGACGTAAAAAGCGGTTTGAACCCTCGACGCCTGAGTCTGACCACTCAAGCGTTTGCTCGGGTGGGCTGGTAAACATCACAAACAAGCGGGCTGTATCGGCACCTTGGGTGTCAATCAGCGATTGTGGATCGACCCCGTTATTTTTTGATTTAGACATCGTGCCCACACCGCCATAAGTGATAGCACGGCCATCGCTTTTAAGTGTGGCGCCCGTAATAGCACCTTTGGCATCGTAGACATTTTCGACGTCTTCAGGCCAGAAGTAATCAATTGCACCGTTATCAGCTTTGGCTGAGTAGATGTGGTTGAGCACCATGCCCTGACACAGGAGTTTGGTAAAAGGTTCATCAAACTTGACCAACCCTAAATCACGCATCACGCGCGCCCAGAAACGCGCATATAGCAGATGCAATACTGCATGCTCAATACCGCCGATGTATTGATCCATCGGCATCCAGTAGTCGTTGCGGGCATCGACCATCGCCTGTTCGTTACCTGGCGAGGTGTAGCGCATGAAATACCAGGATGAATCGATAAACGTATCCATCGTGTCGGTTTCGCGTTTTGCCGGCTTGCCGCAGCTTGGGCATTGGCACGACAAGAACGCTTCGTGTTTGGCCAAGGGGTTGCCACTGCCGTCTGGAATCAAGTCCTCGGGCAATACGACAGGTAGATCTTTTTCAGGCACGGGTACGGCGCCGCAGGCGTCACAATGAATGATGGGGATTGGGGTACCCCAGTAGCGTTGACGCGAGATGCCCCAGTCGCGCAGGCGCCAAGTGGTTTGTCGTGTTCCGAGTCCGAGACTTTCAAGTTTGGCGGCAATCGCTCCAAGCGCTTCGGTAAAGCTCAAACCGTCATACACGCCCGAGTTGATCAGGCGCCCTGTTTGTTTGTCGGCATAGGCCTCTGACCATACTTTGTCGTTAAACGGCTTGTCACCGGCTTGCACGACTTGTTTGATGGTCAGGTCATATTTGTTGGCAAAGGCAAAATCGCGTTCGTCGTGCGCAGGCACGCCCATGACCGCGCCATCACCATAGCTCATCAATACATAGTTACCTACCCATAAAGGAACGGCATCACCTGTTAGGGGGTGCGTGACTTTAAGACCAGTATCCAGACCTTCTTTCTCGCGCGTCGCGAGTTCGGCTTCAGTGGTGCCGCCTTGTTTGCAGTGCTCGATAAAGGCCGTTAAGGCGGGATTCGTTTTTGCAGCGTGCACGGCTAAAGGGTGTTCGGGCGCGACCGCACAAAAAGTGACACCCATGATGGTGTCTGGGCGGGTTGTAAAGACATACATTTTGCCGTCTTGAATCAGTGTGCCTGAAGCATCTTTGATCGTATGCAAAAACGCAAAGCGTACGCCCTCGCTTTTTCCGATCCAGTTCTCTTGCATGGCACGCACGCGATCAGGCCAGCCTTCCAGGCCATTTTGTGTTTGCTCGAGCAACTCGGCCGCGTAATCAGTAATGCGCAGGTAATAGCCCGGGATTTCGCGTTTTTCAACCGGTGCGCCTGAGCGCCAACCGCGTCCGTCAATCACTTGTTCGTTGGCCAGGACAGTTTTATCGACGGGGTCCCAGTTCACGACCTGCGTTTTACGATAAGCGATGCCTTTTTCAAGCATCTTTAAAAACAACCATTGATTCCATTTGTAGTAGTTTGGGTCGCAGGCGCACATTTCGCGCGACCAATCGATGGCCAAGCCCATGGCCTTCATCTGCTTTTTCATGTACGCGATGTTGTCGTACGTCCATTTTGCAGGGGGTACTTTGGATTTGATCGCGGCATTTTCAGCCGGCATGCCAAAAGCATCCCAACCCATGGGCATCAAGACGTTGTAGCCGCGCATGCGTAACTGGCGGGTCATCATGTCGTTGATGGTGTAGTTGCGCACGTGGCCCATGTGCAGCTTGCCGCTTGGATAAGGCAGCATCGAACACGCATAAAACTTTGGCTTAGGTTTGCCGTTTTTGTCGGTGGCGCCCTCGGTGACGCGATAAGCATCGCGGCCATCCCAGTTGGTGTGGGCAGCTTGTTCGACTACGGTGGGTTGATAGCGTTCGAGCATGGATAAAGCCATAAAAAAAGGTCAGGGTGCAGCAAGCGCCCAATCAACCTCACATTATAGAGTGACGACTGATTTGGCGTGGGCTAAAAACAAAAAAGCCCCAGTGAAGGGGCTTTTTGCGCGTACTGAATCGGGGGCGAGCGATTACTTGAGCTTGGTCTCTTTGTAATCCACATGCTTGCGAGCCACTGGATCAAATTTCTTGATCAGCATTTTCTCAGGCATGTTGCGCTTATTTTTGGTCGTTGTATAGAAGTGACCAGTGCCAGCGCTCGATTCGAGCTTAATTTTTTCGCGGGTACCTTTTGCCATGTTGGGCTCCTTTAAGCGACTTCGCCGCGCGCACGCAGATCAACTAACACGACATCAATGCCGAGTTTGTCAATGGTACGGATCGCATTGGTTGTAACGCGCAGACGAATCCAGCGGTTTTCGCTTTCAACCCAAAACCGACGTGACTGCAGATTTGGCAGAAAACGACGCTTGGTTTTATTGTTTGCGTGTGAAACATTGTTGCCCACCATGGGGGCTTTTCCGGTCACTTGGCATACACGTGCCATGGGCTACACCTATTATTTGTTCAAAGATTCGCATCAAGTCTGCCATTCTAATACGAAATGGGGTTTTTGATCAAGCCCCTTAGGCGCGGCGGGCAAGACGGCCTAACAAAAAGGCCAGGGTCGTACAACCACCCATAATCCAGGAAAGTGGGCCAGGGCCTGCCAGGTTCACGAAGCTGACCGTGAGGCCCGCCAAGGCCCCGCAGGACATCGTGAAGGTGCCCATCATGGCCGAGGCCGACCCCAATTGGTGGCCTTGATCTGAAAGCGCCATCGCTGCTGAATTGGGGCCAACAAAGCCCTGCGTAAACATGAAGCACACGATGCAGAGCATGATGAGGGGCAGGGTGATCCAGCCCAATAGCGTCAAGCTCAGGGCTGTGAGCCCCGCGGCCATCATTGCTCGCAAGGCCCAAGGCAGCAGTTTTTCGGGGCGATGCTTTTTTAACAAGCGCGCGCTGACCTGAGAGCCGATGATCAGGCTGAGGGCGTTTAACCCAAAAAAGAAGCCGTAGGCCTGGGGCGACACACCAAAATGCCCAATAAAGAGGCTTGGCGAGGCCACGATATAACCAAACATGGTGGCTGAGCCTAGGCCCCCCGACAGCGCAAAGGCGACAAACCGGCGGTGCGTGACCAGGCCCCAGTAGGTTCGAAAAATATGTCCCCAACTCAGAGCAATCTGTTTTTCAGGTGGTAGGCTTTCAACCATGATGCGCGAGACGGCAATCAGTAACGCGATTCCAGCAATGGTGATGACGGCAAAAATCCCACGCCAGCCCGTAAGCGCCAATACCTGACCTCCCACTAAGGGGGCCAGAATCGGTGCGATTCCCATTACCAGCATCAGCATCGACAGCGCGCGCGCCGCCTCTTGGGTACTGTAGTGATCGCGCACCACGGCGCGTGAAATCACCATGCCGGCAGCACCGCCCATCGCCTGAATGACCCGGCACACGGTGAGAAACTCAACCGTAGGGGCCAAGGCGCAACCCGCTGAGGCAAGGATGTACACCAGCAGGGCACCGTACAGGGGCGGTTTGCGACCAAAG
>CAIYCP010000757.1 GCA_903924715.1 uncultured beta proteobacterium | reverse complement strand
GCTGGAAATTTAAAGAAAAAAAGCTTTATTTTTATCATGGAGGAGCAAATAGAGATAATTTTTTAGCTTTATTTAATCAGTTTTGGTGAGTTTATTGTCAGAATTCAGTTTCGTGCCGGTCACACACGGCTAGGTGAACCGGTCACTGCGGCTGAGCCTGCAGGCGTGATCCTTGATGATTTGCTCGGGGCGATTCAGTACGAGCGCTATCTTTATGACATGCTTGACGAAAAGCCAGCGCAGAGCCGTTGGCAAAACGTTTTGGAACTTGTTGGTTGGTTAAAGCGAAAAGCCGAAGCCGACGCAATGGGCTTATTAGATCTGGTGCAACATGTTGCCTTGGTCACGATGCTTGAGCGCAGTGAGGAGCAAGACCAAGATGCGGTGAAGTTGTCGACCTTACATGCGTCAAAAGGGCTTGAATACCCGCACGTGTATTTATTGGGCGTTGAAGAGGGCTTGCTGCCGCACATGGGCCGCGACGACGAAGACCTTGATCCGGCCAAGGTCAGTGATGCGCTGGCTTTAAGAGTTCAAGAAGAGCGACGCTTGATGTATGTTGGCATTACACGGGCTCAACGCAGTCTGCATTTAAGCTGGTGTCAGAAACGCCGTCGTGCACGCGAAGACCTTGTGCGCGAGCCTTCGCGTTTTATTGAAGAAATGGGTTTGTCGACAGCACTTGATCAGAAGCCTGTCGAAACCATGAGCCCCAAGAGTCGACTCGATGCACTCAAGGCGATGCTCAATAAGTCGGGCTAGCACTGCCCCGTGAAGGGCCGCATACAAACTATTTAGCGGCGGGTGCAGGTGCGACAGGTTCGGGAAAGCTTGCGCCTGCGTTGTTGGTCATGTAGACCACAGCGCGTGTGATTTCAAAATCATCGAGTGAGGGGTTGCCGCCTTTGGCAGGCATGGCATTCTTGCCTTTAATGACACTTGCTACCATTGCATCTAAGCCGGTTTTGATAGGGGCCGACCACGCCGCCGCATCGCCGAACTTATGGGCGCCAGCCACGCCAGCTTGATGGCAGCCCGAACAGACGGCTTTGTAGACTTGATCGCCTGTTTTAAAGACCTTTGGTCCGCTTGCATCGACTACCTCAAGCTTTGCAACCGGCGCGATTCGCTTGGCGGTTGCTTCGGGGCCCAGTGCGTCTGAACCGGCTACGGGCGCGTTGCCTGCTGCGACCATATTGACCAGCATGATGATAATGATGATCGGCAGCACTAAAGCAAGCACAATTGTAGTAATCAATTGCTTAGGCGTTTTGATGGGTGAACCGTGTTCTTCGTGTTGTTGCGTGTTGCTCATGACCAAGTCCTGCGTGTCTTCGCCGAGTTGTTCAACGCGCTCAGACGGTTGCCCGACGCGTTGCCCAAGGGGGCGGCTGGATTAAAGTGGTGTGACTGCTTTCTTATAAACCGTTGGATTATAGCGGGATCGGCCTTGGTCGGGGCGTCTGAGGGTCGGGATCTTGGCTGCCGCTATAATCTCGCCTCTGGCGCCCGTAGTTCAATGGATAGAATAAGAGTTTCCGAAACTCTCGATACAGGTTCGATTCCTGTCGGGCGCACCAGTTTTGCCGTCTAGCCGCGCAGTGGGCTAAGTGAACGGCCCCTGTGATGCGCAACGTTTAGGCGCTACCTTCGCCGGGGTGCTTCAACGCCGCGTGAAACCGTGCAACATACTGGTCAAAACCCTCTGAATCACCAGTTTCTAAGGCCAATTGGCTAGCGAGCGATTGCTCGGCTTGCTGGGTCGCAAGCAAGCGCTCGGCCGAGGTCAAGCCGACCTGACGTAAGGTTTCTGCGTGTTGGCGGCTTTGCTCGAGGGCATAGTCTTGATACGAGCGGCCGCTGGTTTTTAAATCCGCCAAAATGCGAGCTGAAGGGGTGCGCGCTGTACTGAGAATTTTTTCACGCTGAGCCAAGATCGCCTGTGGGTAACGGTCGTCTTTCAGTGAGGCACCCAGGGTGTCCGCACACTGGCCAATCTGATCCAGCAATTGTTCAGCCCACGCAGCCAACGAAATATCCTGGCCATCGCGCTTGAGCTGCAAGCCTGGCGCTCGGCCTTGCTTGACGACGTTTGAAAAATTGCCAGCACTTTCAGGGCACCAGCCACTATCAGCAAACGGTGGGCTCTCTTGAACCGCACAGAAGAGTAAAAACGCATCGACAAAGCGCGCGGTTTGTTCTGCAATCCCTAAAGGTTCGGTTGGATCGATATCTAGGCAGCGCACCTCGATGTATTGGATGCCGCGTTCAGCGAGTGCAGTAATTGGTCGCTCGCAGGGGCCGGTGGTGCGTTTGGGCCGGATGCTTGAGTAGAACTCATTTTCAATTTGGAGGATGTTGGCATTGAGCTGTATCCACTGCCCGTCGCGATGGGTTCCAATTTTTTGATAATCGGACCAAGGCGTTGTGACAGCATCGTAGAGTCGCTGTAAAAACATGGTGAGATCGTTGTAACAAAGCTTTAGGCCGGCTTGCGCTTTGTTTTGATAGCCCAGGTCGCTCATGCGCAAACTGGTTGCGTAGGGCAGATAAAGCGTGTGATCGCCCAGTGCTGTGAGGCCTGCAGTTTGACCCCGCAAGAACTCGCGCGATACGGCTGGAGACGAGCCGAATAGATACATCAGTAACCAGCTATACCGCGTGAAATTACGGATCAGTGAGATATAGCCTGCAGAGCGTCGGTCTTTGGCCTGGGCTTGAGGCAGCTCGAGTGTGTCCCAAAACGACTCATCGAATGAAAAGTTGTAGTGCACGCCAGCAATACATTGCATCGTTTTGCCGTAACGTTCGGCAAGCCCTCGTCGATACACGTGTTTAATCATGCCGGTGTTTGAGGTGCCATACCAGGCGATCGGAATCTCGGCATCGCTGGGTAGTTGGGCGGGCATCGAGTGATTCCAGAGCAGCTCGTCGGTCAGCGTAGTTGCCACAACGCGATGCACCTGATCGAGCTCGTTCATCAGTGACCCAACGCTATTGTGGGTTCCTGTAATGAGTTCGAGCAAGGCTTCTGAATAGTCAGTGGTGATTGTGGGGTGGGTGAGTGCCGAGCCCAGTGCTTCAGGATGTGGTCGCGCAGACAGTCTTCCGTGGAGGTCGACCCGCAAACCTTCTTTTTCGATGCCACGCAGCGACAGGCCCAAAATCTTTGGGTTGGATTGCAGCTGGGCGAGGCGTTTGGACAACATTGAAGACACGGACAATCCTAGGGTGAAGCAAATGGTGATTTTAAGGGAATTGTGGGTTGTTCTGTTTCGGAGCAGAATCAACGAAAATGTGACAAATCGAGGTCACGGTCTCAGGATTGGTAAATGAGCAAGGTTAAATTATTGTTAGTACTGCTGGCTGCCCTTTGGCTGGCAGGCTGTACACCCGACTATAACTGGCGCGAACTCGCTGTGGCCGAGGATCGCGCGGTGGTGATGTTTCCGTCGCGGGTCAAGACTGAGCAGCGCGCGCTTCAGGTTCAGGGGGTGGACTTGGTATTTTCGTTGACTTCAGCGGCGGTTGATCAGGCGGTCTTTTCGGTGGGCTATGCGCCTTTAGATCCCAAACTTGATCCAGAGCAAATTGAGCGTTTGGTCAAGGCTTTTGCTACGGCGCTTGCTACCCGAGTGGGTCAACAGCCCGCAATACAGGCCTTGGCTGGAGAAGTTTTTGAGCTTGAGTCAGTGGTGGCGGGGCAACCCTCGCGGTTGATGGGCCGGGTGTTGACCCACCGGGGCATGCTGATTCAGGTTGTCGTGTCAGGCCCCAAAAAGTTGCTATCTAGAGAAAATGCGACTGAATTTATGCGCTCGCTGGTTCTGCGATAGCAGAGAGCGGTTTGGCAGCAGGTGCTTTTGTGGGTTTTATTGGTGAGCTATGCAACAGGTTTTGTCGCAGAGCGAGCGCGACCGCGGCCTGACGACCATACACATTGAGCTTTCGGCAGGCGTTTATGAGATGGAAATTGATCGTTCGTTCGCTCACCCCCAAAATGAGGGCGGTTTCCCAACTGGTTTTGCCAAAGGACACCCATTCGAGGCATTCAAGTTCTCGTTCTGAGAGGGTGGGTTGTGTCATGGGGTGTCTAGCTCCTGCTACGGCTAATCTTTGAATGCATAGTGTGCCTTGATCCCGAGCTTCTGCAAATTCGCAAAACCCCTGTAATCCTCTTAAATTTGTAGCGATTTGTAAGCGTGGGACGTCGAATGGATTCAAATTGTTACCAATGTATTAGTCTGTATTACGCAAGAGCTTGGCAATGCTAAAATTTGTCCGAGTTGGCGCCGATTTGCTCGATCCGCTTGCGGGCGCCTCATAAATCCCGCTAAAGAAGGTCCGTATGACCACACAGTTCGTTTCACAAGACGCGCACGCCGAAACAAAACCATCCGCAACTGAGGTGGGGTCGGTCGGTGTCGTGCATACCCAGTTTCTGCAATTTGATGAGCCTCTGCCTCTCAGTAGTGGTCAGACCATCAACGCCTACGAGTTAGCGATTGAAACGTATGGCACGCTCAATGCCGAGGCGAGTAATGCCGTACTGGTTTGTCATGCCTTGAATGCCTCACATCATGTTGCAGGTCGTGCAGCTGACAATCCAGAAGATATTGGTTGGTGGGATAACTTGGTTGGCCCAGGCAAGCCGGTCGATACCAATGTGTTTTTTGTAATCGGAGTGAACAATCTAGGCTCTTGTTTTGGTTCGACCGGTCCGGCTTCGTTGCGTTCTGAAACAGGCAAGCCCTGGGGGGCCGCGTTTCCGGTTTTGACGGTCGAGGACTGGGTGCGTGCCCAGGCGCGGGTTGCTGACAAATTGGGCATCAAACGCTTTGCGGCGGTCATGGGAGGTTCGCTAGGCGGAATGCAGGCGCTGAGCTGGGCGATCACCTTGCCCGAGCGCGTTGCACATTGTGTCGTAATCGCTTCAACGCCCCGCTTGTCGGCACAGAACATCGGCTTTAATGAAGTTGCGCGGCGCGCAATTATCACTGATCCAGACTTTCATGGGGGTGATTATTATGCGCACAACACCGTGCCGCGTCATGGCCTCTCGGTCGCGCGTATGGTCGGGCACATTACGTATCTGTCTGACGACGATATGGCTGAAAAATTTGGTCGTACTCAGCGTGAACCTGCCGCAGGCGGCGCGTTTCATTATGGTTACGGAGTTGAGTTTGAGGTTGAATCGTATTTGCGTTATCAGGGCGAAAAATTTTCACGCTACTTCGACGCAAACACGTATCTGTTGATTACGCGTGCGCTTGATTATTTTGACCCAGCACGTGAAACCAACGGTGATTTGGCAAAAGCGCTTGCGCCAGCCACTGCAGATTTTCTGTTGATCTCGTTCACCACGGACTGGCGGTTTCCGCCTGCGCGTTCGCGTGAAATCGTACAGGCCTTGCTTAAGAATGAACAAGCTGCAACCTATGCAGAAATCGATGCGCCGCACGGGCATGACGCCTTTTTGTTAGACGACGCGCGCTACCATGGGTTGATGCGGGCTTATTTTTTGCGTATCGCTGCGACGCTCACTGGGCATAAGATTTCTGCAGAGGTGCAGCCATGATCAATCAAGTGCAATCGCTTCAGGCAGCCGCGTTACGGGGTGATCTTGCGCGTATCGCTCAGTGGGTTCAGCCAAAGACGCGCGTGCTTGATCTGGGTTGTGGTGACGGCGCCCTGCTTGCGCATCTTAAGGCTAGCAAGCAGGTGCAGGGCATTGGTGTTGAGATCAGTGACGAGCGGGTGTTGAGCTGTGTGCAACGCGGTGTGCATGTGATTCAGCAAAACCTCGAAGATGGCTTGGCCATGTTCGATGATCAGCAGTTTGACACCGTCGTGCTTTCGCAAACGCTGCAGTCGATGCATAACACTGAACATATCCTGCGTGAAATGACGCGCGTCGGTCGTGAGGCGATTGTCTCGTTTCCAAACTTTGGGTATTGGCCGCATGGTTGGTCAATTTTGTCAGGACGCATGCCGGTCACGGGGCAGATGCCCTACGATTGGCACGATACGCCCAATATCCATTTATGTACCTTGAAAGATTTTGAACGCCTGTCGCACAAACTGGGTTTCAGTATCCTTGAACGTGCGACCTTTAATGATCAGCATGAGGTCAAATGGCTCGCGGGTTGGCGCAGTACCTTGGCTGCTTATCGGTTTACAGCAGACTATCAGCGGGCTGATCACAAACACACATGACACAACCTAGTCCTTCGCCTGTAGCGCGTGTCGCAGTCTCTAAGCTCTACACCAGTCGGCGTGTGGCACCTTTGCTTGCACTGGGATTTGCCAGCGGCTTGCCCTTGGCGCTGACCGGAGGCACCTTGCAGGCCTGGGCAACGGTTGAGCAAGTCTCGTTGCAACAAATTGGGTTCTTAACGCTAGTGGGTACGGCGTACACCTTAAAGTTTTTATGGGCGCCTTTGGTTGATCGTTATGCACCGCCGTGGCTAGGTCGGCGGCGTGGCTGGATGGTCTTGATGCAGGTCTTGTTGGCCTTCGGTATCTTGGCCATGGGGTGCTTGTCTCCCGGGCAAAATTTGTTGCCCCTTGCGCTGATTGCAGTCTTTGTAGCCTTTTGTTCGGCGACCCAAGATATTGCTTTTGATGCGTATCGCAGCGATGTTTTGCATAAAGATGAACGTGGCGCAGGCGCGGCGTTGTCGGTGTTGGGGTATCGCTTGGCGATGTTGGTCTCAGGTGGACTGGCATTGATTCTGGCGGATCAATGGTTGGGCTGGAGCACGACCTACATGCTGATGGGTGGTTTGATGTTGCTGGCCGCGGTGGCCAGCTTCTGGGCGCCCGAACCTGAGGTGCCCGCGCAAACGCCCCGGTCATTGACGCAAGCGGTGATCGAACCCTTTAACGAATTTTTTTCACGGCCTGAGGCGGTGACTGTTTTGGTGTTGATCGTTTTGTATAAGTTGGGTGACGCGTTTGCAGGGGCGTTATCGACAACTTTTTTGATTCGTGCTGCGGGGTATACGGCCACTGAAGTTGGGACGGTGAACAAGCTACTCGGGTTGGCTGCGACCATTGTCGGTGCGCTCGCCGGTGGTGCGTTGATGGCGTGGCTTGGTCTTTATCGCTCGCTGATGTTGTTTGGCGTGTTGCAGGCGATTTCGAATTTAGGGTTTTGGTTGATTTCAGTGGGGCCGCACAGTATTTGGTTGATGGCGGCGGGCGTTGGCATTGAAAACTTGTGCGGTGGAATGGGTACGGCTGCTTTTGTTGCGTTGTTGATGGGCCTGTGTAACCAACAGTTTTCAGCGACGCAATTTGCCTTGCTGTCCGCGTTATCTGCTGTGGGCCGCACCTATTTGGCCGGCCCGTTAACACCGCCCTTGGTTCAGTACGCAGGTTGGCCGACCTTCTTTTTACTGACCGTATTGATCGCCTTACCAGGTCTATTGCTGTTGCACTGGCGTCGAAAAGATATCGATCGTATCGACGCGGTAGGCGCTTAAGTGTCTGCTTATTTCAGGGCAAAGTCGTAATCGATGGTAAGTGGCGCGTGATCTGAAAAACGCTCATCTTTGTAGATACTGGCCGCTTTGGCGAGCTTGGCTAAACCGGGTGTGACGAGTTGATAGTCAAGCCGCCACCCAACGTTTTTTGCCCAAGCTTGGCCGCGATTGCTCCACCAAGTGTATTGCTCGGCACGTGCATCAAGTTGCCTGAATACATCCACAAAGCCAATTTCTTCGATCGTGTGGGTCACCCAGGCGCGCTCTTCGGGCGTAAAACCTGAGTTTTTTTGATTTGATTTCCAATTTTTAAGATCAATTTCTTTGTGTGCGATATTCCAGTCGGCGCAAATCACATACTCGCGCTTGGTTTTTTTGTGATCGTCCATCAAGGCTTGCAGCCAGGGGCCAAACTGATCTAGAAAGCGAAACTTTGCCTCTTGCCTTTCAGGGCCGCTTGAGCCCGAGGGTAAATAGGCACTAATGACCGTCATATTTGACCAATCGGCGCGGATGACACGCCCCTCAAGGTCGAATTCCTCACAGCCCATTCCAGGCAGAATCCGAGTAGGCTTTTGTTTTAAATACAGTCCGACCCCGCTATAGCCCTTTTTCTCGGCGGCATGAAAATGACCGGTGTAGTCATGCGGGTGCTGCAAATCTTCTTGAATATCGGCAAGATGTGCTTTGAGTTCTTGCAGGCAAACGATGTCAGCCTGATGTGTTTTTAACCATTGAGCCAGCCCCTTGTTGTAGGCCGAGCGGATACCATTTAGATTCAATGAGGTGATACGAAGCAAGGTCAGACTCCTGGTCAATGAGATAATTCAATACATTGAAATACTTAAAGCGCGAGGTTTGCAATGTCAACGGGTTCAGAGCGTAGTGCGTTTGTGCAGTTTGCCTTGAATGAAGGCGTGTTGCGATTTGGCAGTTTTGTGACTAAATCGGGGCGCACCAGTCCTTACTTCTTTAATGCGGGCTTGTTTAACTCGGGCGCCTCGGTCGGGCGATTGGCGCAATTTTATGCGCAGGCCCTAGTGGATTCTAAACTGCCCTTTGATATGTTGTTTGGCCCAGCTTATAAAGGTATACCTCTTGCGACCGCGACGGCAGTTGCGCTGGCTGCGCATCCGGCCCTAAAAGGGCACTCGATTGACTTTGCCTATAACCGTAAAGAAGTCAAAGACCATGGCGAAGGCGGGGTGCTCGTGGGCGCCCCCTTAAAGGGCCGAGTCGTGATTATTGATGATGTGATCACCGCAGGCACATCCGTGCGTGAATCGGTCGACATTATTCGTGCTGCGGGTGCTGAGCCCTGTGCTGTGTTGATTGCGATGGATCGGATGGAGCGTGCGGGTGCTGAAGGTCAGCTGTCGCCTCATTCGGCGGTGCAAGAAGTGC
>CAIYCP010000756.1 GCA_903924715.1 uncultured beta proteobacterium | reverse complement strand
TTGATCTGTCAACCGTGCACACTCTGGTGCTTGACGAAGCCGATCGTATGCTTGATATGGGCTTCATTGACGACATCAACACCATCGTTGATCGCACACCGCAAGATCGCCAAACCTTACTGTTTTCGGCAACGCTTGATGGCACAGTGGCTAAGTTGGCCGCTCGTATGATGCGTGACCCGCAGCGGATTGAATTGGCTTCGCAGTCAGATCGCCATGCCAACATCACACAAACACTGTTGTATGCAGATGATGCTGGCCACAAATTGCGTTTGCTCGACCACATCTTGCGCGATGCTGCGATGGATCAAGCGATTGTTTTCACCGCCACTAAGCGCGGTGCAGATGATTTGGCCGAGCACTTGGCTGACACTGGTTTTTCAGTCATGGCTTTGCATGGTGATATGAATCAACGCCAGCGTTCACGCACACTCACCGAAGTGCAAGACGGTCGGGTACGTGTCTTGGTTGCCACCGATGTCGCTGCGCGCGGCATTGACGTGCAAGCCATTAGCCACGCCATTAATTACGATCTGCCGATGCAACCTGAAGATTATGTGCACCGTATCGGCCGTACTGGCCGTGCCGGGCGCGATGGGTTGGCTTACACCTTGGCTGTTCATGGCGAGCGTCATAAAGTTCGCCGTATCGAGCACTTCATTGGCCATCAAATCCCTTCAGAAGTGATTGCTGGCCTTGAGCCACAACGCACACCAAGCGCGCGCCCCGAAGGCGCTGGCCGTGGTGCAGGTGGCAAAAAGGGCGGACGTTTCAGTAACGACCGCAGTTCGGCCCCGAGCGGCGGTGGTTACGCCGGTCGCGAGTCGCGCCCCTATGCTCCACGCGGCGACAAGCCGTTTGCCGACCGTGGCGAGCGTAGCTTTGCCCCACGTGGCGACAAGCCCTTCGCGCCTCGCGGTGACAAGCCTTTTGCTCCACGTGGTGATAAGCCGTTTGCAGATCGTGGCGAAAAATCTTTTGCCCCCCGTGGTGACAAGCCGTTTGCACCTCGCGGCGAAAAATCATACGCACCACGTGGTGAAAAATCATTTGGTGATCGCAGCTATGCACCACGTGGTGATCAACCACACGCAGCGCGCAGCGAGAATCCTTACGCGAATGCGCGCACTGAACCGCGTGCGTTTGAACATCGTACAGACCGTGGTGCTTCAGATCGTCCGGCCTATGCAGGCAAGCCTGCACGCCCAGCTCGCGACTTCGCCCCGCGTGCCGCAGCACCCAGTGGTAAAACCTTTGCTCCCCGCGGTGACAGCCCAGCTCGCGCTGGCGCTCCACGCCCAGGTGCACCACGTGCTGCAACAGGTGCACGTCGTGGCTTTACCTTTGACGGCGGTCGCCGTTAAGTTGTAATCACGCAGTGTCTGCCGAGACTTCAATCCCGGTAAGCGCTGACGCGCTGGCGCATAGCCAACGTGTCAGCGCTTTTTTACATGCCCGCATTCAAGAGCAGGGTGGCTGGATGCCCTTCAGCCAATGGATGCACGAGGTGCTCTATGCGCCAGGTCTGGGTTATTACGCCGCCGGAAGCGTGAAGCTTGCGCAGGCAAATACACTGACCGGTGATTTTGTGACGGCACCGCAATTGACGCCGCTGTTTGGTTACGCGCTTGCGCGGCAAGTCATTGAGGTGTTGCAGCAAGCCAATTCAACAGACATTCTTGAGTTTGGTGCGGGTAGCGGTGCCTTGGCCCATAGCGTTTTAACCGCCTTGGATACGCAAGGCCTTAGCGCCAATTACTTCATTCTCGAAGTATCCGCTGACTTAAAAGCCAGACAGCAACAGTTACTCGCACCTTGGGGCGAACGCGTAGTGTGGTTATCGCGCACACCCGCAACATTCACAGGTTGCATCTTGGCCAACGAAGTGCTCGATGCGATGCCGGTTGAATTATTTGCTTGGTCAGAACACGAAGACCAAGTCTTACAACGCGGAGTCATTTCTGACGGCAAGGGTTTTCAATTTCAAGACCGGGCAGCACCTGCTGCGCTTGAGCACGCTGTGCGTGCCCGTATGCCTTATTTGCCGGGCTATCGCTCAGAAATTAACTTGCAGGCCGAGGCCTGGGTGCGCGACCTAGGAACCTGGTTCGCGAAAGGCGCAGCACTGTTAATTGATTATGGGTTTCCGCGGCACGAATTTTTTCATCCGCAACGTCAGCGTGGCACGCTGATGTGTCATGTTCAGCATCGCGCACATGACGATGTGTTTTTAGCCCCTGGCTTACAAGACATCACTGCGCATGTAGATTTCACGGCTATTGCTGACGCGGCGCTTGCCGCCAAGCTTGAGGTGCTGGGCTATACCTCGCAAGCGAGGTTCTTGATTAATAGCGGTTTGCCAGAACTGTTATACGGGCTTGATCAAACCGACGCGAAGCAACTGGCTTACACCCACGGCGCAGTGCAAAAACTACTCTCTGAAGCCGAGATGGGCGAACTGTTTAAAGTGATGGCGCTTAGCCGTGGGCTGACCCAAATACTCTCGGGCTTTAGCCGCAGCGATCGCAGCGCACAGCTCTGAAGCGCTGCTAGGTAAACAGTCGCGCTAATTCAACCCCGGGTTCTGGCGCACGCATAAATGCTTCGCCCACCAAAAAGGCATGAACGTCATGCGCGCGCATGCGTTGCACATCAGCAGGGTTCAAAATGCCGCTTTCGGTGATCACGCGTTTGTCAGCTGGGATTTGCGACAGCAGATCAAGCGTTGTTTGCAACGATGTTTCAAACGTGCGCAGATTTCGGTTGTTAATACCCAGTAAAGACGTGTTCAGATCGAGTGCGATTTCAAGTTCTTGCGCGTCGTGCACTTCGACTAAAACATCCATACCAAGCTCAAAGGCACAAGCTTCAAATTCGCTCAGCTGAAAGGTGCTTAAGGCTGACACGATCAATAAAATACAGTCGGCCCCCATCGCACGTGCCGCGATGATTTGATACGGGTCAACCATAAAGTCTTTGCGCAATACGGGAAGATTGCAGGCGGCACGGGCTTGTCGCAGGTATTCGTCTGAGCCTTGAAAAAACTGTTCATCCGTTAAGACCGACAAACAGGCGGCGCCGTGCGTAGCGTACGACGCCGCGATTTCAGCTGGCTGAAAATTTTCGCGCAAGATTCCTTTAGACGGCGATGCTTTTTTGATCTCGGCGATGACGCCTGCCTGACCCTGTTCGATTTTTGTTTCAATCGCTTGCGCAAACCCACGCACATCTTTACGTGCTTTGGCTTGAGCCAGTAAGGTGGCTTCGCTATGAAGGGTACGCGCCGCAGCGACCTCTTGGGCTTTGACAGCCAGAATTTTTTTTAGGATATCGCTCATGCTGCAAACTTTTTTGTTTTGGTACAAAAGGCGTCGAGTTTTGCGCGTGCTGCACCACTTGCAATTGCTTCGAATGCCATCTTGATACCTTGTTGAATGGTGGGTGCGCAATTGCCAACATAAATCGCCAACCCCGCATTGAAGGCGACAATATCACGTGCAGTGCTGGGTTTGTTGGTCAAGGCTTCGAGTACACGATCGCGAGACTCTTCTTTGCTTGAGACGCGAATCCCTCTGTTTGAAACCATGGTCAGACCAAAATCTTCAGGGTGAATTTCGTACTCAGAGATGACGCCATCTTTAAGTTCGCCCACTAGCGTGCCTGCACCAAGCGAGGCCTCGTCCATGCCATCTTTACCGTGCACAATCATGACGTGCTTCGAGCCTAACAGTTGCAAGACACGCACTTGAATGCCGACCAAGTCTGCATGAAAGACGCCCATCAGTTGATTGGCTGCACCTGCAGGATTGGTGAGTGGACCCAGAATGTTGAAAATAGTTCGTACGCCTAATTCTTTGCGCACCGGTGCAATGTTTTTCATGGCGCCATGATGCGCTTGTGCG
>CAIYCP010000755.1 GCA_903924715.1 uncultured beta proteobacterium | reverse complement strand
TGGCGGCCTCCGTTGGGCAGGTTTTGGCGACTTGGTGGTACGCACGGCGAGTTCAGGTACAGGCCGTTGCTGTCTCATGGCGAGAGACGTGGGAACTCTCTCGGTCGATGTTAAAATTAGGATTCGCATTCATGATTTCTGGAATCGCCACCACCCTATCCGCGTACGCAATTCGCCTGACAATTAATAATTCTCTCGGTGAGGCTGCAGTCGGCCTATACCAATCAGCTTTCACCATCAGTGGTATTTATGTAGGGTTCATTTTACAAGCGATGGGAACCGATTACTACCCTCGCCTCGCTGGAATCAGGGCTGATGATCCCGCACCGCAAAACCAACTCGTGAACGAGCAAACGATAATGGCATTATTGCTCGCGGTTCCGGGGTTGATCTCAGCGTTAGTCCTTTCAGATCTTTTAATTTGGATGATGTATTCATCCCGATTTGCAGAGGCTTCCGGAATCTTGCGATGGCAGGTATTGGGGTTGCTCGGGCGAATTATTTCTTGGCCAATGGGGTTTATCCTTCTTGCCCGTAGCGATAGCAGATTGATTTTGCTTACGGAAATCTCTACCGCAATCGTCCACGTTTGCTTGGTCTGGATTGGCGTGACATATCTTGGGTTCGATGGTGCTGGAGTCGCCTTCGCTGCTCTTTATGTGTTTTATCTCACATTAATTTACTGGGTGGTTCATTTTCGGCACGGTTATGTATACTTTGCATCGACGCGAGCAACGATCTGGCTGAGCGTGTTAGCGGTGGGCTTGTCTTTCGCGGCGACATTTATTCCAATTGCAGGTTGGAGGATTTGTGCTGGTATGCTGTTGTTGGTGATTTTTAGTGTTTACTGTTTTCAGCAATTGGCCTCATTAAATCCTGAAATTCGGCCAGCAGTTTGGTTAAGAAAGATTCGGCATACGTTACTGTTTCGGAATTGACCAGAAGGCTTATTAAGACTAATACACGTTTTTAGAAATGCATTGATTCTCTCGAGTGATTTTTAAGTATGGGCGACACAAGCAAGGCTAGCCACCGAATTTTTAATCGAGTGGCATTCCGTTAATTCCAGCGGTTTCCCAATCAGTGGCGGTCGACGGATCTTTAGAAACGATGAAAACATGATGTCCTGGTTGAAGAAATCACCTTGTGGTCTCGCAAGGATAAGAAGTTTTGAGATGCTTTGTGCAGAGTACCATTCATCATCAGTTTTGAGAGTATCAGGTCTCTGCGATATTTAAATTATGGTTTTCAAGCGGTTGTTTCAGTTTGAAAATTTAAAATGCTATTCGATAACATCGGTTGATAATTATCGAGATTGTTATTGAGTTTTAATTATTTAGTGCGTATTTATCTGAAAATCAGGTGTTATAAATGACTGAAATACTACCAAGATCCTACACAATAGATCCCATCAAATTTGAAAATTCCGTGGCCGCAAGCAATCAAAAGGGTTCAGAGTTGCGGCTTGACACGAACCACGTTCAAGATGACTCAAGCTTAAATTCTTCCGTTTCTGTCAGTGTCGTTTTAGTTGCGTACAATCAAGAAAACTTTATCCGAGAGGCGATTCAAAGTATCTTCGCTCAGACGGAGCAATCCCTGGAGGTGATCTTGTCAGATGATTGCTCGACTGACGGCACTTTTGAAGTCATGAAGTCGGAGGCACTTGCCTATCAGGGAAAAAACCGAATTATCCTGAATCGCAATTCGCAAAACATGGGTCTGGCAAACCACCTGAATCGCGTCATCGAGCTAAGTAGCGGTCAGTTTATCGTGATTCAGGCCGGGGATGACGTCTCGGTACCAACCCGCGTCGAAAAACTCGTTGCGCGCTGGCGGGATCACTCCCCCCGTGTTGACATTGTTGTCTCTCACTTCGAAGAAATCGATGTGTCGAGCAAATCAACCGGCTTCGTTGAGACGAATGTCGCTATGGTTCCTGATTTAAATCAACACCCGCTGAGATGGTGTTGTGGAGCCACGGGAGCGTGTGCTGCGTATAGTCGTACACTATTTGAAAAATACGGTCCTCTTGGTGATCGCGTCCATGCTGAAGACTGGGTGTATTCTTTCTGGGCTTGGCTTGAGTCAGGCATTGCGGTTATTGAAGAACCTTTACTCAAACATCGCACACATGCGTCATCAATTTATTTTATAGAAAAGACTGTGAAGCAAGTCGCCGATCGACAGGCGAGAAAGCGTGTTCGAGCCCGTTCCGCACAAAATCGTTTAGCGATCGCGGAGGAATGGTTACGCGCATGTGAGATCAGAGGTGTACCTCGTGGCAGTAGACTTTTTATCGGGGTACAGCAATTAGTGAAATGCAGAGAGATCCAAAGTCGGGCTTATCAAAGTTCACGTCTTGAGGCTATTTCTCTCTCCTTTATGATTTGGAGAGCGTCTGGCAGTCTTTTAATGGCGGCCAGGTTGTTTTTTCGGCATGGCTTTCAGATGCACTGAATTTGTTGGGACTGATCAGGAAAATCGAGCCAAAAACGATCAGATAGACGGGACTATTCCGGGTCAACTCGCGGGGGTTGGCACGTGCCGCGGCCCAAGGCTCTGTTATCGGCGAGGCTGAAGAAAACGGTGAGAACGCAATGCGGGCTCGAGATGTGTTACGATTTTTCTCAAATTGTTCGAATCATCCCGGCGAAAATAAAGTGGGCCGGTCCAAAATTGACGAAAAAGACGGTATGCGATAGCGTTATTCGTCATCACGCCTCGAATCAGTCGTGTGTCGTTCCCGGTCGAATGGTCTTTCATGTGTCTCATCGTGGAGTGGGGCGGCAGGCGTTGTTTTGGATCCCTGCGGATGACTCGGCGCTGGAAG
>CAIYCP010000754.1 GCA_903924715.1 uncultured beta proteobacterium | reverse complement strand
GTTTCGTTTGAAGAGCTAAACGAGTTGTGCGGTTACGCTGAATCGCAAGAGCTTGAGCAGCGCTATCTGACTAAAACCGAATTAGACAAAAAATATACACGCTAGAACGTGCCGAGGGCCTATGGCGTCCACTCGAGGTCGTGAAAATTAAACCCACCTTCTAAGGTCGGTTTGATGATTTCGAAGTAAGGTGAAACATCAAAGTCGCGTGGCGTTAAAAGACTGAAGTGTTTGGGCTTAAAGTGCGTGGGTTCAAACGAATATTGCGTCGAGGGCGCTAGGGCAACGGCTTCTAGAGCCAGAATCGGGTAGCGAACGGTCGCAAAAGCCTGGGCAATCAAGGTCGAACAAATGGCGCGCGTGGGATCACCACTGCCAAGCGCAAGTAGCTTGCGACGATACCGAGAGGGGATCGGAGGGGTCGGGAGCAGATAGCGCGCCAGATCAAAGACGTTATGAAGATCATATTGGTGTCCGAGCTGTGAGAGCGCGTACTGAATGACAGCATCGCACTCGGTTGCGCTCAGCCCCACGGGCCGACAGATTCGGGTGTGCAGATGGGCAAAGCGTTCAAGGCTGCTGCTACAGACGCCTCGAACGGTGTCCGCTTCGATTAGGCAGTGATCCTCTGGGGCGCGATCGCCCAGATAATCGAATCCAATAAATAACGCAGCATGCGACCAGGTTGATTGTGTTAAATATTTGATCGCAGAACTGATTCTGGTGCGTCCCTCTACAAGAAGAACATCGCCGGGGCGCAACGTTTCTTGTAGATGGAGTGGATTAGAAGGTGGCGCGGTCGAGCCAACCTTTATCTCTTTGGTTAGATAGGTGGCCAGCCACGTACCAAGTGATAGCGTGAGCCGGTTCATAATTATTTCTTGCGGCGCGCGTCCACCCGAGCAACGAGATCGCGTTCAGCAGCATCGAGCTTATCAAGACCAACCAATTTTTGACGTTCTTGAAAAGAAGTCATGCGATCGAGCATGCTTTCGGTTGTGCCTTCTTTGCGCAGTACTTCGAGCCCCTGTTTGATTGCGAAGGATCCCAGGTAGAGTGCTGCGTTTGCATAGAGAATAACGTTAAAACCCATGGCAAGTAATTCTTTCTCAGGCACGAGTGGTGTGCGACTGCGTTCGATCATATTGGCGACCAAAGGCGTACCCTTGAACTCTTTGCTGATGCGCTGTAATTCTTCGATACTGTTTGGCGCTTCGACAAATACCATATCTGCACCAATCTCTCGGTAGGCGTGTGCGCGTGCTAAAGCAGACTCTAAGCCTTCAGGTCCGCGAGCATCGGTGCGGGCAATGATCACGAAGTTCGGATCTGTGCGGGCATCGAGGGCAGCTTGTAAGCGGTAGAGCATTTCTTCGACTGGCGCGACAGACTTGCCTTCAAAATGTCCGCAGCGTTTAGGAAACACCTGATCTTCAATGTGTAGCCCCGCCGCACCGATCCGTTCGTACAACTTGATGGTGCGTTTGACGTTCGCCACACCACCAAAGCCGGTGTCGCAATCTGCAATCACGGGCACTGAGACCGCGTCTGAAATCCTTTCGACCTGACTGGCTAGTTCGTTTAGTGTGATCAAACCAATATCTGGGCCACCTAAATACGTATTTGCAGTGCCGCCACCCGTAACGTAAACAGCTGGAAAACCAGCTTGTTCAATTAATTTTGCCGTGAAGCAGTCTGTCGCACCAGGTACGATGCCGGGGCCGCCTGCGGCGATGAGTGCTCTGAGTTTTGCGGTACGTGGATTCATAAATCGTCTCAATAGTGATTAGTGATTAGTAATTAGTAAGGTGAATTAGGTTGCTTGCTGATATTTGCGTCGCTCAGCGGCCATGTCTGGTAAAAACCAGGCGACGAGTCCGAGAATGGGTAAAAAAGAACACAGCTGATAAACGAAACTAATCCCGTTCATATCTGCTAGCCATCCCATCACCGCGGCACCGAGACCACCTAAGCCAAACGAAAAGCCGAAGAACATGCCCGATACAAAACCGACGCGACCCGGCATGACCTCATGGGCAAAGACCAAAATGGCCGGAAACGCGGACGCCATGAGCAAGCCGATAATGATTGTCAGAACGCCGGTCCAGAATAGATCCGCGTAGGGCAAAGCAAGGGTAAAAGGTAGGGTGCCCAGGATCGAGATCCAAATCATGGGTCTGCGGCCCAGGCGATCTGTGAGCGCACCACCGATGAGGGTGCCGACGGCGATCGCGGCCATAAATATGAAAAGCTGAACCTGGGCAGCTTGAACCGGCAGATCAAAACGCTCGATCAAGTAAAAAGTAAAGAAAGAGGTCAGGCTCGCGCTGTAGACGTTTTTTGAAAACAGTAACAGCATCAATATTGTGATTAAAAATAGCATGCGGGCCCGCGGTAAATCTGATGCTGGGTTCACGTTCGCTGCGCCCGTCGACTTGTTGCTGGGCTTGATATGAGCGCCATACCATTTACCGATGCGGGTTAAGAACGCAATCGCGATCAGTGCGGCCAAAGACACCCAGGCGATTGCTTTTTGACCGTGCGGCAACACAATAAAGGCCGCCAGCAGTGGACCGACAGCTTGGCCGACGTTGCCACCAACTTGAAAGAACGCCTGCGCCGAGCCAAATTTTCCGCCAGAGGCCATGCGTGCGACGCGTGAAGCCTCTGGGTGAAAGATGGCAGAGCCTGTGCCGATGAGGCTGGCTGCAATCAAAATGATTGCGTATGTGGGTGCGACTGAGAGCAACAGCAAACCGATCAGTGTTGAACCCATGCCAATTGCGAGTGAAAAAGGCATTGGGTTTTTGTCTGTATAAAAGCCCACCGTTGGTTGCAAAAGCGATGCGGTTAATTGAAAGGCAAGCGTGATGATGCCGATCTGTGTGAAATCTAGGCTGAACTCTGATTTGAGCAACGGGTATAAAGCTGGGATTAAGGACTGAATCAAGTCATTTAAAAAATGACAGAAGCTCAGAGAAATCAGAATTGGGATCGCGGCACTCTGCGCGGTCACACCGCTTGTTGCTGTTGCGGCAGGGGTGGTTGTTTTATTCATCAAAGTCGGTGGGTCAGGCGTGAGTGAAGTTGTTGGTTTAAACAACGCAGCTTAATCGATCAGCGAGCCCAGTGATTCTATGCAGGGCTCTGCTCTTTTTGCAACACATTCAGAGAATCAGTCAAAATGAGGTACGCTTGACGCGCACTGATCGCATACGGTTATTTTATTGCGACGCAGCATTTTAATTATTTTAAAAAAGGAACGAGGATGCATGTCACTGGTGCCTGTCATTGTGGGCAAATTCGCTACGAAGCTGAGATCGACCCGGCGGCCGTGTCGATTTGTCATTGCACGGATTGCCAAAAGATTACGGGGTCGGCCTTTCGCGTCAATGTCCCTGCCAAGAAAGAGAATTTTCGGATGTTGGCAGGAACCCCGAAGACTTATCTTAAAACGGCAGAGAGCGGGGCAAAGCGCTTGCAAGCTTTCTGTCAAAACTGTGGCACGTCAATCTACGCAACGACTGAAGTCGATCAAAAGGTGTTTGGTCTGAGAGTCGGGGCGTTAGAACAGCGTCAGCAACTCAGTCCACAAAAACAAATTTGGTGCGACTCGGCCATGCCTTGGCTGGGCAATATCACCGGCCTACCCGGTGCACCGAAGCAGCCCGCATAGATAATTGGATATCCTCGCATTGCTTAAGCGATAGGGGATTGTTCAGCGTTTGCCAGTTCAAGCAGCGCTGAACGTTGCACTTTTCCGGTGGTGGTGCGTGGAATCGCCTCGAGTAATTTCAGATAACGAGGGACTTTGTAATCGGCTAACTTGCCCTTGCAAAACGCGCGTAATTCAGCATGGGTAATGTGCATTCCGGGGTGAGTCTGGATAAAGGCGAAGCCGACTTCGTCCAGCCTTGTATCGGGTACGCCCACGATCGCGACGATTGCAATTGCGGGGTGTTGGACAAGAAACTGTTCAACTTCTGCCGGATACACATTCGTGCCGCCTGTCTTATACATTTCTTTCAAACGACCAGTCACAGATAAAAATCCTTCGGTGTCAAAACGCCCAAGGTCTCCTGTTTTGAGCCAACCCTCATCGGTGATTGTGGCGCGGGTCGCTTCTGGATTTTTGTAATACCCCAGCATGACTGTTTCACCGCGGCACCAAATCTCGCCGACTGAACCGCGGGGCTGTTCTTTTTGCGTCACGGGATCGATAATTTTGACTTCACTCGGTCCTAGAATAGGCGCCCGATTTTGGCAACACACTTCGATAGGATCCGTCAGTCGATTAAAGCTTGTTGATATCGTATTTTCGGTCATGCCATAGGTGGACATCAGTTGTTTCAGACCGAGTACCGTTTTGAATTTTTCAAAGGTTGCTTGCATCACGGGTGAGCCACCAATCCACGCGTTCTCGACGCTCGATAAATCGCGTTGCGTCACGGTAGGGTGATTGACCAAATCAACGAAGTGCGTGGGGATACCGCCAAAAGCTGTGATGCGTTCTTTCTCGAGTAAATCGAGCGCCCGGGTCGTTTCCCACTGCAGCATATTGATAAAGCAAGCACCAAGCGTGAGCGCCGGAACAAAGCCCATATACAAACCCGCTACGTGGTAAAGCGGCATATGCCCAAGAATTCGGCCACCGGGTTTAAGGTCGAGTGCTATGCCGACGCGCGTGGCTTGTTTAAGCACGCGATGGTTGTGCATCACGCCTTTAGGTTTTCCTGTCGTGCCTGAGGTGTAGCAGATCAATAAGACATCTTCAATGCTAACGGCTTGTTCGGCCGCTTGCAGAAGTTCGTGCGCCTGCGCGCGCTTCATGAGCGGTTCAAGATGAACAGCATAGAGAGGTAAGGGGCTGCTTGCTGTCGCCGGCACCGTTGCGTTTTCAGGCTCGGTTAGGATGATGCGCTTAAGCGCGGGTAATTCTTTTAATTCGAGCAGATCGTGCTGCGCCTGT
>CAIYCP010000753.1 GCA_903924715.1 uncultured beta proteobacterium | reverse complement strand
TTACAAAAATCGATGGCTTGATTGCTAGTGAACATTCAAGGACTTAACGAAAGCGCTCACCGGGCCTCCCCAGTACTTGCCACCATAATTGAGTAGAAAATGTCCATCTTTTCCCTCTAGAGGGGGTGTCAGGATAAAGGTCGTTTGATTCGGGTTCGCTCTTGAGAAACCATAGTACCAACGTCGTGGCGCGTCGGGGCCCCAGAAGCCGTCGTTTTCAGCGTACAGCCATAAGTTTGGTGTCCTATTTTTTTGCCCCGCTACCTCGTAGGCGCGAGATATTTGATTTTCAGAACAACTGTGACCCATGTGATCAGCGGGATACCCTGCCGCACCACCTGAAAAATTAATAAATCCAATCACGCCGCTTGGGTTTTCGGAGCCGTAAACGACGGTTAACAATCCACCGACCGATTGCCCTTCTAAAATAATCGAGTCTCGTTTTGCCCATGATTGCTGTCGAACCCAGTCATGCGCTGACTTTAACGCCTGCACACCATGACGCAGAGAAGGCGCTAGATCTCCGGAGTCCTTACATTGGTGGGTGACAGAGTTTACTTTTGAACCTGAGCTCTCTCTGTCTGCCCCGCCATTCGGTCCGTAACCGGGCCTAATAGGGGCGACCACCGCAAAACCCTTTCTCAGCCAGAAATTCACGTGCCCGCTGGCAATTGGCGTCGAGAAAGAAGCCCGATCGGAAGCAGATGCTGCACGGCCGTGAGAAAAAAGTACAACAGTAAACGGCCCCCTACCCTCTGGTTTGAAAACGTGTACAGGCATTGCTATTTGACTGAATTGATCAATAGCTGGAACAGATATTGAATCGATATGCGGAGCAACTTCGGCTGAGAGGGCTGCGTGACCGAATCCGAATCCGAGCAAACACGTTAGGAAGTACTTCTTTGTCAACTTGAGCAACATCGAGCGTCCCTAACGTCTTTGCGAATCGCGACTCTCTACTCGTCGTTTGTTCTTGACGAATTAGTCGTACTTCACTGTTGAATCGGTGATGTAAAGATTGCTGGCTTTGCAGAAATCAGCCTCATAGTCATATTTGAAGCCATCAGCCGCTTCAACGTGAAACTGAACCGTACAGGGACCTTCGTTGTGACCGAAGTGCATGTCATACACCTCGCCGGGTCTGATAACGTCACCTCTGCCGAGCCAGTTTTTACCCCAAGCGCCACCTTCTTTAGTTTGGAAAACAATAATGCTGTGGCTGCTACCATTATGTAGATGAAAATCAGCCCAAGCACCTGCATAGGCGGCACCCATTGCGCCAAGCGTCATTGCAGAAATGATTGCTACTTTTTTGAAAACGTTTTTTACAACTTCTTGCATGATCGACCTCTGTTGGTTAGAACGATGTTGAAAATTAGTAATGCCCTTATGGCGCGTACAAACTAAAAAAACAATTAATACTAAAAAAACTTACTATTTTTTAGGGAATTACTTTACACGAAAATGAGTATTTTATGTATAACAAGGATTAAAAATAATACTAACCAATAGTTACTATTATTTCTACTAGATGCATCGTTTTTCGATTGTCCGCCGTTGGTGTTTTATCTTAAAGGCCTATTTATGCAGAAAATTTTCACAAAATTTTCATACGCGTTCATTGTAGTTTTACTTTGTTTCAAAGCGATGGCCGACTCTACCGTCGTTGGCCTAGGCGCTGGCGGCTTGGAGTTTCGCTCGACCGATGCGGTCAGCATGATCAAAGAGCGCTTAATCATTTCACCTCAAAAGATTGACGCACAATATATCTTCAAAAATGTCACGGATCAGCCAGTTGAACTCATGGTTGCTTTCCCCCTACCGGTGATCGATTTTAAAAAAGTTGGCGGACATGGTCCGTATATCAATATTGCCAATGCCAATCACGAAAATTTTGTCGACTTCAAAACACTAGTCGACGGTCAAGCTGTTCACACGAAGGTCGAATCCAAGGCGCTGCTCGGGGATAAAGACATTAGTGCTGAATTAAAAAAATTAGGCATCAGTTATTGGATACCTGGCCACGGTTTTGGGGATAAAGAAATTGTTCAGCGGCAGCTTGCTCAACTCAGTCGTAGCGTTCAACAGCAACTGATCAAATCTGGCATCGTGCAAAAGCTTGATGAAAGTGAGGACAGCGACTTAGCGCCACTCTGGCGACTCGTGACCCTGTACCATTGGATTCAAAGATTTCCGGTCGGGAAAAACGTGAGTATTCAACACATTTACAAACCGATTCCCAGCACCTCTGAAGGTTTTAGTTCGCTTCTTTATGATTTCGAAAAAAAACCACTTGCTAAGTTCGTGCTGAATGGCACCCCCGAAGCGCGTTACCCCAAAGACGCCGATCACTTAAAACAGTATTGCATGACCGATGGGTTTTGGTCTGAGGTAAAAAGAACACCTAATCTAGGTGCATTTCAAACGGACGAGATTGATTTCATTCTAAAAACCGCGAACGCCTGGCACAAACCAATCGGTGAGTTTACCCTTGTACTTCAAACGCTCAAGCCCGAGAATTTAGTTTCAATTTGTATGGACGGCATCAAACAAACCAGCGCTACTTCTTTTGAAGTGACAAAGCGTAACTTCGCGCCAGATAAAGATATCAAAGTCTTTTTCCTACGAAAAGAAAGAGATTAGCTTTATAGAGTATGAAACCGATTCAAACTTTGTACTGTAGCGTACTAATTAGCCGTTTTTATCTGATGATCGAAGTTCACAACAGTCCCTACCTGCTCCCCTGCCGCCTACTAC
>CAIYCP010000752.1 GCA_903924715.1 uncultured beta proteobacterium | reverse complement strand
TTTACATCGCCTGAATCAGGCGCAGTTGGCCCGCACCTTGTTCCCGTTGGGCGAGATCACCAAAAACGAAGTGCGTCGCTTAGCCCATCAAATCGGTTTACCCAATGCCGCTAAAAAGGATTCGACCGGCATTTGTTTTATCGGCGAACGACCTTTTCGTGAATTTTTAAATCGTTACCTGCCCACTGAGCCGGGTGCGATTCTGACCGAAACGGGTGAACGTGTGGGCACGCATCATGGCTTGTCGTTTTACACACTTGGGCAGCGCAAGGGCTTAGGGATTGGCGGCGTCAAAGGCCATCAACAAGCGGATGGCACGGGTCCGATTTGGTATGCAGCACGCAAAGAGATGGCGACCAACACCCTGTATGTGGTTGAAGGCCACGAGCATCCCTGGCTGTTGTCGCAGTCGTTGCAGGCGGGGCAGGTGAGTTGGGTGGATGAGCAGCCACCTCTGGCAGGCGCCTATGCCGCTAAAACACGTTATCGGCAAGCCGATGCAAGCTGTGCACTCGTCAACCGAGACGCAGCGTTTGAGTTGAGCTTTACACAAGCGCAGTGGGCAGTAACGCCCGGGCAATCGGCTGTTTTATACGACGGTGATATTTGCCTGGGTGGCGGCATCATCACCTGAGCGGTTAGGCCGCGGGTGGTGCCGTATCGATAAAGCTTTGGCGAACCACAAGTTTTTTATACAAGCGCTCTAAGTTTGGATGCGTGCTGCGCCAGTCGATATGGGCAAAGCGCAAGTCCATATAACCCAAGACGCAACCAACTGCGATATCGGCCAGGGTATAGCTCACCCCCATACAAAAGCTTTGTTCGCCTAAGCCTTTTTCCATCATGTTCAAGGCAGCGTCCATCTTGCCGTACTGGCGTTCAATCCACTCGGGGCTTTGCTGCGCAACAGGCCGTTGTAGCTCTTTCACAATCGTAATGCTGGCATCAAGGGTGCCATCGGCCAGCGCTTCCCAGCATTTGGCGGCCGCGCGCTCGCGACCACTTTTGGGGATCAGACTGCCAACGGGTGAAAGGGTGTCCAGATACTCAACAATGACGCGAGAATCAAACAGGGCACTACCGTCATCTGTCACGAGGCAGGGCACTTTACCTAGCGGGTTGTGTTCTTGGATTCGGGTGTCTGCATCCCAAACGTTTGCGTTTTCTAGCTGATGATCAAGTTTTTTTTCAATCAACACAATACGTACCTTGCGTACGTAGGGGCTAGTGGGTGAGGAAAGCAGTTTCATAGGTCTGAGGCATGAAGCAATTTTGAGTCAATGGATAGTTTAAGGCCTCATGCGCCATTAGGCGTATAAACCGGGGTGATAAACTGATCTTTATTCTTTCTGTCGTTTTTTGGTCAAAATCTTATATGAAAACCAACCCTGAGCTCAGCGCTTTAAATGCCGTATCCCCCTTAGACGGACGCTACGCCTCGCGCTGTGAAGCTTTGCGCCCCTTATTGTCTGAGGCGGGCTTTATGGCCCATCGGGTTGAAGTCGAGATCGCCTGGCTGGTTGGGCTGTCTGAGGCCGGATTGAGCGAGTTAAAGCCGTTTTCAGTCAAGGCGCGTGCTCGATTGCAAGAAATTGTGTCCGGTTTTTCAGAGGCAGACGCTGATCGCATCAAGCAGATCGAACGCGTGACCAATCACGATGTGAAAGCCGTTGAATATTGGTTAAAAGAGCAGGTTGCGGGCGATGCTGAACTTGAGGCTGCCGGCGAATTTATTCATTTTGCGTGCACGTCTGAAGACATCAACAATACTTCGCACGCCTTGATGTTAGGTCGCGCGCGCGATCAG
>CAIYCP010000751.1 GCA_903924715.1 uncultured beta proteobacterium | reverse complement strand
ATGATCGATGACTTCAACGGGTTCAAAAAAATCACTTTTGAGCTCTTCGGCGCTTGGTTCAGCGTCATCGGCGTCGTAGTCTTCAATGACCGGCTCTTGCCCAAGACCCTGCAGCGCATGCTCGATCAGATCAGCAATACCATCACCGTGAGCAGCCGAGATCGCATAAGGCTGACCCAGACCAAGCTCATGAAACTCAGCAATCGCGCTACCGTGCGCCATCCCCTCGGCTTTGTTGACGCACAACACCGCGCGCTGCCCCAGTTTGCGCAGCAAGCGCCCGATATCATGATCGTGCGCGTTTAAACCGGCACGCGCATCCACCAAAAAGATCACCACGTCGGCCTCGGCAATCGCCTGCTTAGTTTGGCGCGCCATCTGGTGCAAGATGCCGGTTTTCGCGACGGGTTCAAAACCGCCAGTATCCACCACAATAAAGGGTTTATCCCCCACCCGGCCTTCGCCGTAATGGCGGTCGCGCGTCAAACCCGAGAAATCAGCGACCAACGCCGCACGCGAGCGCGTGAGGCGATTAAAGAGCGTTGATTTACCAACGTTTGGACGTCCAACCAGGGCGACGACAGGTTTTAAAGACACGAATTAGTTCAACCCAAGCATAACAAGCAGCCCATCACCAGACTGAACCAGAATGCCTTGAGGCGTTGCAATTAAGGGAGCTTGAATTGGACCGCCCCCCACCAAAATACGGGCCAGTAACTGACCATCTACAGGAGACATAAAATGCACAAAACCCTCGAAATCGCCCACAGCAATCGCCCCTGGGTACGCAGCGGGACTGGTGAGCTTGCGATTACGCAAAGCATCTTGGCGCCAGGCAAGGCCGCCGTTTTGCAAAGAGAACGCGGATACCGTATCGCGTTCGTTAGGCACATACGCCTGCACCGGATCGATTGCCATGCCGACTGGGCTTGAAAACTCTTTAGCCCAAACAACACGACCACCGGCCGCAATATCAAAACATACCACTCGACCTTGAAAGGCAACCGCACAAAGCAGCGACCCAAAAAGCCTAGGTGCCCCGACAACGTCGTTTACGCGTTCAAGGTCAGTTGACCCTTTTGGAATCGCAACCGTGCCTTCCCATTGCACATCACCCGACACGGCATTGATTGCAATCAATTTGCCACCCGGGATCGCACTGATCGCCAAGCCTTCAAGTAACAGCATCCGTGCAGGGGCGCGCAAAGCCAGTGAAGGCCCTAAGCGCTGAACGCTCCAGATCCGTTCTCCCGTCTCGGCATTAAAGCCCTGAACACGGTAATCACCGCTTCGCACCACGACGACACCCGAACCCACCAAGGGCGGCACGGTCACTTCGCTTGACGCTTTTGAACGCCATTTAATCTGGCCACTGTCATCTAGAGCCACCACCGTGCCATCTGAGGTCACCACTGCAGTCGTTTTACCGTCGCTACCTACACCGGCCGATAGCTTCTTATCAACTTTAGCCGCCCAAATCGGATTGCCTGTGGCCAGATCAAACTTGCCAACCGACCCATCACTGGCTGACGCATAAACAAATGGGCCCACCACCTCGGGGACAAACCCCACCCCAGCGCCTTTTCCTATCTGAGCTTTCCAGCTAATGCGTGCTGCAAGCCCGGCCTTGTATTCCGTTAAAGGTGTTGGGTTGTAGCGTCCATCATCACCCGTGATCAGCGCACAACCTGTCACAGCCAACAACATCGTCGATAAGCAGATTAGGCGAAGTAATTTAGCGTTAAACAGTAAAGACATCGTCAGGCTCCAAGCGCATCAAGTTTAAGTTTGACCACTGGGGTTAAAGGATTGGTTGCGCCGAGTGCTTCAATGGCTTGCGTCCACGCTTCACGCGCGGCGGGCGCCTTTCCTTGCGCAGACAAAACGTCACCCCTGCGATCTGCATACAGGCCAACAAAAGGCGCTGGGGGTTCGTTGAGTTGTGCCAGCGCAGCGTCAAACTCTTTTTGCTCTAGCAAGATGCCAGCCAAACGCAGTTTCGCCACAGGTAACAGAGCTAGGTGCTTTGTTTGAGCAAGCCATTCAAGTTGCTGGCGCGCAGCCGGCAAGTCATTACGTGAAGCAAGCGCCGAGGCAGCAACCAACGCCCCGCGGGCAGCATAATCTGTGGCTGCGAACTCAGCACGCAAGGTTTGCATCGCTGCATTGATTCGAGCAACTGACTCGTCGCCCTGTTGACGGCTCGCGTCTTCAAGCGCTTCGAAGTAGCCACGCGCCTGGGTAGACTGGCTTGTTTGATACCACTGCCAACCACGCCAACCACCCACCACCGCCATGGCCACGACCAACACCGTCAAGACAGCAGTGCCGTATTTAGCCCACCACGCGCGTAGTTGATCAATTTGTTCTTGTTCGTCGAGATCGTATGCCATACTTATTTAACCTTGTCTTTCAAATATGCAACCAATGTATCGAGCGGCACAGATTGCTGCGCAGTGTCGGGGCTTTGATCGACCGCGCGCAACATCTTGACCGAGGCGACGCCTTCTGCCAACTCATCAGCCCCAAGAATAACCGCAATCGCGGCCGCACTCGTGTCAGCCCGCTTGAACTGAGATTTAAAGCTAGCGGTGCCCGCATGCACAATGACCGAAATTCCGACATCGCGCATTGACTCGGCCAAAACCGCAGCCCGACGCTGAGCCTCATCACCCTGATGCACAATGTAGACATCGCATTCGGGCACCGGGATTTCGGGTTGGTATTGGCCCCAAAGATCAAGCAAGCGCTCAACCCCGATGGCAAAGCCCACAGCGGGTGCTGCTTTGCCGCCTAAAAGCTCAATCAAACCATCGTAGCGACCGCCCCCACAAACCGTGGCTTGCGCACCGAGCTTATCTGTCACCCACTCAAAGACGGTTAGATTGTAATAGTCGAGCCCGCGCACCATCCGTGGATTTAAGCGATAGGCAACCCCGGCATCGGTTAAGCGCGCGCAAACAGCATCAAAATGAGCCCGCGAAGCCTCGCCCAAAAAATCAAACAATTTTGGCGCTGCATCAGCCATCGCCTGCAGGGCAGGATTTTTAGTATCCAGCACTCTGAGCGGATTGGTGTACATGCGACGCAAGCCATCTTCATCCAAGATATCTTTATGCAGCTCAAGATGCTGGATCAACGCCGCACGGTGCGCAGCACGTTCGTCACCCTGCCCTAACGAATTGATTTCTAACTGCACGTCGGTAATACCGAGCAACTTCCAGAGCCTTGAGACCATCACAATCAATTCAGCATCAATGTCAGGCCCGGCCAAGCCTAAGGCCTCGACGTCGATCTGATGAAATTGCCGATAACGACCACGTTGGGGGCGTTCGTGGCGAAACACGGGCCCCAGGGCGTAAACACGCTGCGGGCGATCGTACAAAAGATTGTGTTCAATTGCCGCACGCACCATCCCTGCCGTAAATTCGGGGCGCATGGTCAGAGACTCGCCATTGAGCGAGTCAGTAAAGGT
>CAIYCP010000750.1 GCA_903924715.1 uncultured beta proteobacterium | reverse complement strand
CGGCCCCCGCCAGATCGTACATCCGCACTTCAGCCGGCAACGTAAGATCAGTCGTACCGTGGGCACCTGTTCTAGTCAAGGATGCTCTACCACCCATGTAGTCAATATGAAAATGCGCGACGAATATTTTAGGTGGCGACTCACCACGCGCCTTTAACTTTGCCACAACCTGGTCGTAACTAAAAGGCTCTTCATGCACGCCGCGATGTTCAAGATTAGGCGGTGCAGGCGTACTACTAGCGACCGAGGCGGGGCCAGAACCTGAATCCATCAACGGTAGTTGTCCAGCAGCCCCACCCACAAGATGAAACCCATTGATGACCTGTTTGCCATCGACCACATTAAAACCATTTAATAAAAAGCTTTTTAAAAACCTTGAAGTCTGCGAGTAGCCTACCGCCAAGACACGCTTGACTGCGCCGGCAAGCGGATTGTCGGACTGTTGACTATCGCGCAAATAGCGCGCCAGGTCTCGCACAGCCGCAAAACCAGTCGCCTCAATAAACCGTTTGTCACCTGCGTCATCGACAAAACAGGGAGGTTCGATCCCTTGCGTCAGCTCCCATTGCACCGCCACAGTCATAAAGCCCTGTTCTTGTAAAAAGCCAAGGCCTGCATCAAGCGATCCAATCATAAGCGGCCGCGCGCGCGGACTGTTGTAAAACGCGTGACTAATCGGCAAGCCTCGATTAGGAATATCGATCAATAGCGCCCCATTACTTTGTAAAGGATTTTCAGGGGTGGTTAAGATGAATCGAGTTTTATATTCAATATTGCCTCGCGCATTGCGCTGCGCTTTAACCAAATCTGGAATCGTCTCTGTTGGACTGAGCTCACCGAGTGCCTCGCCTTCGATTCGTATAAACGGAACAGAACGATACGACCCAAGCGAAGTGGTACTGACCGTTTTGAGTTCGATCATTCTTGAAGAGGTAAGAAGCATCGCGAATATCAAAAAGAGTTGAAAAAAATATCAGACGATTTGATTGATCGCCTCTGATATACATCGCCATCATGAGCCTGCACTGATGCCTGATGATACGACTAAGAAAGAGCTTTGTTAACTCATTTGTAGCGTAACGAGGTATATTGCTTAAACAACAATACACACATACTCAGGAGCCAACTATGTGGGAAGAAAGCGAACGTTACCCCGATCCTCGCGTGATCTCGTTAGACCCGTCGTTTGACGCTTATCGGCTTGCCTTGGCCTCGGTTGAACGCCTGGCAACGGGCTTTCGCTGGGCCGAGGGCCCGGTGTGGTTTGGCGATGGTCGCTATTTACTCTGGAGCGACATCCCGAACAATCGCATCATGAAATGGGAAGAAGCAACTGGGGTGGTCAGTGTATTTCGCCAACCCTCGAACTGGGCCAACGGTCATACCCGTGATCGCCAAGGTCGCCTCGTCAGCTGTGAACACGGTCGGCGCGTGACGCGCACAGAATACGACGGAACGATTACGGTACTGATGGACTCGTTTCAGGGCAAAAAACTCAATGCACCCAACGATCTGGTCGTGAAGTCAGATGGTTCGATCTGGTTTACTGATCCGCCCTTTGGTAGTCTGGGTAATTATGAAGGCGTCAAGTCACCAATCGAACTGCCTCACTCGGTGTACCGCATTGATGGGGTAACAGGTGTCGCCACGCTGTTGACAGATCAGCTTAAAGGGCCCAATGGCTTGTGTTTTTCGCCTGACGAAAGTCTGCTTTACGTTATTGAATCACGTGCCACACCCAATCGCTTGATTCAGGTCTACGACGTGATTGACAACGGCACCAAGATTGCAAACGGTCGCGTATTTTTGGATGCAGGTGCTGGCAGCATTGACGGTTTACGCGCAGATATTGATGGCAATCTTTGGTGCGGTTGGGGCATGGGTACGCCTGAACTTGATGGCGTAATGGTTGTCTCGCCCGCAGGAAAAATGATTGGCCGCATCGCGTTACCAGAACGCTGCGCCAATCTGTGCTTTGGTGGGTTGAAGCGCAACCGCTTATTTATGGCCTCGTCACATTCAATCTACTCGTTATATGTGAATACCCAAGGCGCACTTGGGGGGTGATTCGCAAGGCCTATTAGCCATGGATAACCCTTGTAGACGCTGCAAGCAGTACCGACTACTTTGGTCGCAGAATATTTTGAACGGAAAAACAATGAAAAAAATTCTCATATTCGCAATGTCGGTACTCGTGTTTGGGACAGTACCCAATACTAGCTGGTCGCAAGCGTATCCCAACCGGTCAATTAAGATGATTGTGCCCTTCCCTCCGGCGGGCGCCGCTGACGTCACGGCGCGCATTGTGGCAAAGGCCTTGTCTGAAGATCTTGGGCAACCGGTCATTATCGACAATCGAGGCGGTGCAGACGGTGCGATTGCAGGGGTCGCCGCGATCAATTCGCTGCCTGACGGCTACACCTTACTGTTTGCCACCACGACCGGGATGAATGCTGCGCCGACAATGCGCAAGGTACCCCCGTATGATCCTTTGACGGCCCTCACCCCGATCTCTTTAGTCGGAAAGTTTGGTTTTTTTCTGATGATTAACGCCGAGGTGCCTGCAAAGAACATGACAGAGTTTCTTGCCTATGTTCGCGCGAACCCAGGCAAAGTGAACTATGCCAGCGGCAACGGAACAAGCATCATTACAACGGCACAATTTGCCCAAGAAACCAAGCTTGATATGGTGCATATTCCCTATAAAGGGGATGCACCGGCGACGACGGACTTAATTGCAGGGCGCGTGCAAATGCTAATTGGTACCCCAGGCGGCGCGTTGCAACAGGTTGAAGAGGGCCGCGTGCGTGTCTTGATGACGCTATTGCCAAATCGCAGCCCAGTGGCGCCCAATGCGCCAACCGCACAAGAGGTTGGCATCAACAATATGTCGATTAGCCCTTGGGGTGGTTTATATGGACCCGTTGGAATATCGGCAGAGGTAGTGAATCGCGTTGCGCTCGCCATGAAAAATGTCGCGGTACGGAAAGACGTACGCGAGCAACTTGGAAGGATCGCCTTTGAGCTTCAGAGCTCTACCCCTGCTGAGATGGATCTAATCAACAAAGAGCAGCTTGCAACGTGGCGCAAGATTGCTGATGCGATCAATCTTGAGCGGAATTAATAAACCACGAATCGAGGTGCCGCGCTGGCGGGTAGTTGATTCCTGTTTAAGAAGTTTTGTGTTTGATCAATCCGTCTGAAACAAAACTCGATAAACCTCAGATTGAGCAAAATATATACTTTGTCAATCTGATATAGTGCGAACGATAGTGACTGAGCAGTACTGGTAATCATATCGATCACATATGATTTTTGAGCCTCAACATTGGCATATTTACCTGTCGAAACCCTTATGCGCGCACTTGCCATACTTTTAGTCATGCTGCTGAGCGGCTGTGCACTGCCCCCGGGCGAGAGCCTACTCACCCCAGCGCCATCAAACAAGCCAACGCCTCAAGATACCGTCGTTGAACTGAGCAACAAAATTAAAGCGCTCTGTCTTGAACCTGTTTACGCTGCCTATTTTGCCAAAACGTTTTGTACACCTAGCGAATTAACCCTTGCCATGATGTCTGATAGAACAAAAATAAATCAGGTACAAAAGGATGCTCTTAACGCTTGGGCTCAAGCTTACGACAAACTGGTTGAGGAATTTAACGAAGCCTTGCCGTTAACATCAGCCGCAAACAAACAGATGGCTGATTACAACAAAATCGTTGCATTTCCGGCAGCACAAAAAAACCGCCTAGATCTTTATCAAGGAAATATTACGTGGGCTGTTTACAACCGCAAGCGTAAAGAGGTTTCGGATGGCATCGCTGCTGAGAGTAGACGGGTTGCGCAGCAAAAATTTTAAAGCCGAAACGAAACTGCTTTTTCAAGCATGAACGCGCAGGCGAACAGACTCAAAAATGGGCCGAACGGTATCCGATTTTGAAGGGTTAAGCGCTTAAATCTAATCAGGCTTAACCCAACGACCACCCCCAGTATTGCCGCACAACACAAGACCGGAAAGATTGACTGCCAACCTAGAATGGCACCGATCGCAGCTAATAATTTTGCATCACCCTGCCCGATCCCTCGTTGTTTTTTGACTTTGAAATAGCACTCATCGACTAAACGAATCAATCCATACCCGATCAAGACGCCGAGTAACGAATCAGTATCTGAGCAAAAATTATTCACGCTAAAGGCGTTAAACACTACGCCACTCAAAATCAGCGGCAAGGTGAGCCAATCAGGAAGGACGAAACTCTTGAGATCGATGAACGATGCCCATGCGAATAGCGCAATCCAGACGCTGACATAAGCGAGTAATAGCGACATTTTTTATTATTTCAAAACCGCTTGGTCGCCATTAAAATTTGATGAGGCTTACCTTGAAACATCACCTCGACACTGTCCACGCCGATACTCTTTAAAAAGTACCCCTTATCGAAGATCTCGCCGACAGCAATGGCCCCAGTATTTTTGCCATCCACCTCAAAAACAGCATACCCGCTTGATGAACCGTCAGTACGCATCAAACCCGTGAGCTGCACTTTAGACAGATCAAATTCTTTGTGACCAAATAGTTTGGCGGCTTTTTGAACATCCTGAAGCTGGTCAATATGTAACGACTGATGGGCGTCTGACATTCTAGGCAGGCGTTCAAGCGCTAAATAGGTATAAGTAAAGGTTAATACAACGCACAAAACCAATAGGTTTCTGATGACCTGAACAAACCACAATG
>CAIYCP010000749.1 GCA_903924715.1 uncultured beta proteobacterium | reverse complement strand
CGCCAGACGTTGCAGAAAAATTCTGGGGTATTGGCATCAGAATTGAGGACGATGCTGTGGTGACCGAAACAGGTTGCGAGTTAATTACGCGTGGCGTGCCCGTTACCGCAGACGAGATCGAAGCCATCATGCGTGCGCGGTAACGGTTATTTTTTATCTTAGAGCCGCACGCAAGCAGTAACAATTGTTACATCTTAGGTTCGCACGCACGCAGTAACAAGTGTTACACGGCACGTGATCATCTAGGCACAATTTGTCCATCTTGAAGCGCATAATAACGGAGCGTAGAATCGGCGTTTAATGTTCAGCAAAAAAGGAAACACCAAGATGGAAATTCGCCTTACAAAACTTGAAGCAGTTATTCCGACCCTTGCGACCAAAGAAGATCTTCAGCGTGACATGAACGCACAGACTTGGACGATCATCCGTTGGATCACCGGGGTTTTGATTGCTGCCACCACAGCAACGACCGCGACAACTTATTTGATCGCCACTGTCGCCAAATAAGTCGCGCTAATCTGAATTCAAATCAAAGCCCTCGAGCCACCCAAGCGCGGTCCAGACATAGATCACGATCATTGCGATACCAAACATCAGTGCAACGGTACCGATTAATAACGTAAAAATCGCGATCAACACGGCACCCCAACCGCTTGGGCGCTCACGCACTAAACCCACGTTATAAAATCCGTCAAATCGCGCGTCGCTCATCAAGCACAAAACAATTGCCTCAATAAAGCCATCTAAGATCGGGATGAACAGCAAGAAAAATGCTGGGTTCTCGTACCATATATCGGCAAAGGCGCTCGTAACCATCAGCGCAATACCAAACACACTCACCATCCAAGCGTGGCGCCGCCTCAAATACCACCAGTGTGCGCCGACACAGCCAAACAACGCGGCCAATAAACCCACCGTTGTTTTGTGACGAAAGCGTGCAGAGGACGTTGAATGTGGGGCAGAAGATGCAGTCATGAGGCTCTGTAAAATTTTAAAAAATAAATCGAAGCAGATCGAACTAAAGTGTCGCATTGACTCGCTCAAAGCAAGCTTACTGTCTTGAGCGAAAATCGCATTAAAAGCACTGGTAGTGTAGAGCACGCAGTGGCTCTAGGTGTCGGCGGCTCCACGGTGCTACCCCGTTCTAAATGATGCCTTATCCGCGGTTATTCCCTGTCAACGCTTGACACTGGCATAAAATACAAGCATGCAACCACAAGACTTTGACCTCGCGATTTTAGGCGGCGGCCCTGTTGGCAGTGCTTTAGCCCTGCTACTCGCTCGACTCGCACCGCAACCAGCGCGCATCGTCTTGCTACAAGCCGAGACCGCCTCGCAATACGGCCATCGCCCCGAGCTTGATCCGCGCGTGCTGGCTGTCAATCACGGCAGTCGCGTGTTGCTTGAAAGCCTGGGCGCCTGGCCAAAGCAGGCCGCCTTGATACAAACGATTCATGTATCGCAACGCGGTCGACTTGGGCGTACCCTGATCAAACACCACGACTTTGACGTGCCCGAACTTGGATGCGTGGTGCG
>CAIYCP010000748.1 GCA_903924715.1 uncultured beta proteobacterium | reverse complement strand
CTTGGTCCGAACGGAGCTGGTAAATCAACATTGCTGTGCGCCCTCTCGGGGCTACTACCCGTGACAGCGGGCTCTGTAACGTTTGATGGGAAACCCTTCAAACAAACGACACCCAGGCAAGCCGCAACGGCTGGTTTAATTCATGTCATTGAGGGTCATCGCGTCTTTACCCAAATTTCAGTCAACGACAATTTATTATTAGCAGGATACGACCTGCCACGCGGTGAGCGAGCAGCGCGCGTCGACGAAGCCTTAACTTATTTTCCAGAAATAGCGGCCAAGCGCCACGAGCGTGGTGGGGCACTAAGCGGTGGGCAACAACAGATGCTAGCGGTAGCACAGGGCCTTGTCCGGCGCCCTCGTTTATTGATGCTGGATGAGCCTTCGGCAGGCCTCTCGCCGGTCTTGGTCGATCGGGTGTTGAATGTGGTGGCGCAGTTGCGCACCCAAGGGACTGCCGTTCTGCTTGTCGAGCAGTTAATGGAAAAAGCGCTCGCTGCGTCGGATCGCGTCTATGCGCTCGTTCAGGGGCGCATCGTTCTTGAAGCCTCAACCAGCGAGCAAGATCTTCCGCGCAGAATAGAAAACGCTTACTTCGGGCACTAAGGCACTCGTTCAGAGACCTCAGGGCTCAAAGTAAGCGGTCAATCAAAGACTCAAAGCGTTAGCCCTTAGCCGCCGCAGCTTTTTTCTGCGTATGCGCAGCGTGCTTAGATTTCATATAGTTTGAAAGCGTCGTTTTTTGTGGCGCTGACAAACCATCCCAAAAGGCGAGCCACTTTTGCTGCACGGCCTCCATTTTGGATTCCATCGTTGTACGCATTTTCTTCTGCTGCGCCATCATCGTACGAGGGTCGATGGTGTCTTTGGCCAACTCTTCACTCATCACCTTTTGTTGCTCGGCTCGCAGCGACTGCTTACTAGCCTGCAACTCTTTACGCGCAGCCTGCGCAGCATCAAACTGTACTTTTTGAGCTGGCGTTAAGCCAAGCTGATCAAGCACTGCTTGAGGAATCTGCCCCATCGGACCTTCGCCACCATCTTTGTTGGCGGCGTGAGGCTGGCCGTGCATATTGCCCTGCATGTTGCCATGCGGCGCAACTTGTGCAGTGGAAGGAGAGGCTGCTGTCGCAGAAGTAGGCTGACTCACACTTGGTTGTGCCAAGGTGCCTGCTGCGACCAGTGTGAGGCCAAAACCTGCAATGAGTGAACGTGCTGTTGTGTATTTCATGGCGTGAACTCCTGTGTTGTTACGCAAGCACATCTTCACACGCCACTCATTTCAAGATTGTTTCGAGTCGAACGTCACCTGTTTCAGATGATTTCGACTCGAAAGAGGCCGCACTCAAGCGACAGGTGCCGTCTTTACCAAGGCTGGCAAGTTCACCACCGACGCATACCAAGCCTCAAGCTTGGGATGGCCGGGGCGCCACGGCTCGTTCGCGAAGCGAAAATCAAGGTAGCCCAATGCGCAAGCAATCGCGATTTCACCAATCGTATCGAGTTTGTTTAAATTGGCGGCGTCTTTCTCAAGATCGGCCAACGAGTTTTTTACCTTACCTTGCTGCAACTGGATATAGCCGATGCGACCTTCATCTTGTGGCAAGGCGATTTCACGGCGACGAGGCTGGCTCGCATCCAAAATACCATCGCCGATGGCTTGCTGACGCAGGGCAGCCCAGCGCGCAGGGCCTGCAGCAGGAAACAGCGGCTTGGCAGAACCCAGGCTATCTAAATATTCGCAAATGACGGGGCTATCAAACAAGCTCTTACCATCAGCAAGCACCAGCGTAGGCACCTTGGACAAGGGGTTGGCAGGAACGAGCGCAGCATCGGTTGAAGGGATCACCCACTTCTCGATCTGGCCATCAATGCCGCGCGCAACCGCGCAGGCCATGACTTTGCGTACGTAAGGGCTTGCTGGAGAAAATGCTAATTTCATGAGTCAGTTCCAGTGAATTTGTTTAAATAAAATTGATCAAGTTAAAAGATTTGCCGTTGAGCATGAGGATCACTGATCCGCTTTAATCCCTGCTGCCTTCACAGTTGCACCCCAGTGCTCAAATTCTGATACGAGCACTTTGCCAAATTGTTCAGGATTTAAGACCTCAAGCTGCAAACCACCTTTAATCATCAGGTCGATGATTTGTGGGTCTTTTACAGCTTCGTTCACAGCGCTATAAATCGCATCGACTGCAGCTTTAGGCATTTTTGCAGGTCCGAGAATTGAAATCCAAGGAGATGTGAATACTTTGATGCCTTGCTCGGCCAAGGTTGGCATATTGGGCGCACCCACAAACCGTGCGGGAGCACCCAAACCCATCACAACCACTTTGCCAGCTTCAGCATTGGGTACCGCCAAGCTAAGCGGCACAAACATCGCGTCGACTTGGCCGCCGAGAACCGCTGTCATTGCTGGGGCCGCACCTGTGAAGGGAACATGCAAGATGTCGAGGCCGCTTAAGACTTTAAGCATCTCCATCGCAACTTGGCTTGAACTACCCACGCCCCACGAAGCATAGGTCAGTTTGCCTGGCTGGCTTTTTGCCAAAGCAATGAACTCATGGATATTTTTTGCAGGGACTTTAGGGTTCACAACCAATGCGTAGGGCAACAAGCCGACTTGGGCGATTGGCGCAAAGTCTTTCAGTGCGTCGTACGCGATCTTTGGGTAAACGTGCGGGTTGATCGAGTGCGTGTCTGCCGCGGTCATCAAGATGGTATAGCCATCAGGCGCAGCCTTCGCGACAAAGTCAGACCCGATCATGCCACTTGCACCAGGCTTATTGTCGACAACGATCGTTTGCTTAAGAATTTTGCCGGCGCCCACCGCAATGGCGCGCGCAAGCACGTCAGTGCCTCCGCCTGCGTTATAGGGCACCACCATCCGAATCGACTTGTCGGGGTAAACCCCTTGAGCCTGAGCGCCAAAGCCACAAAGAGCCATGCCCGCGCACAACGCCAACGTCTTAAACGTCTGGGTAAGAGTTTTCATTTAGATCTCCGTTCATCGATTAGGTATTATTTTGTTAATCTTTTAACATGATTTTTTCGCCCTCACCAACTTAAGTGACGGCTAGGCAAAACCACAAGGAACTCAGCATATATGCGCCCTGCCATTAACTTGCACGATTTTAGGGCGATGGCCCGACGTAAATTACCCCAAATCGCCTTCGACTTTATTGATGGCGGCGCTGACGACGAGCTTGGTATGGTGCGCAATCGCGAAGCGTTTAGCGACTACCAGCTGCTCCCACGTTACCTCAATGACGTCACCGTTCGCGATCAGTCAACCACGTTGTTTGGTAGAAAGTACTCGAGCCCGATCGGAATTTCGCCGACTGGGATGGCCGGTCTGTTTCGCGTGGGTGCAGACAGCATGCTCGCCGCGGCAGCCAAAAAAGCCAATGTCCCCTTCTTGTTATCCAGCGCCAGTAATTTCAGAATTGAAGATGCCGCAAAAATTGCACCCGATAACGTCTGGTTTCAGATGTATTCCACAAGCGACCATCGGATCAATATGGATCTGGTGCGCCGCGCACGCGAAGCGGGTGTCGGCGTCTTAGTCATCACCGTTGACGTACCCGTCAATTCAAACCGCGAACGCAATCGTCGCAATGGATTTACGCGTCCGTTTCGCATGACGCCTTCGATCATGCTTGACACCCTGAGTCGCCCGGGCTGGCTATTGCAATATCTGAAGTCGGGCGGTATGCCGATGATGAGCAACTGGCAACCGTATGCCCGCGAAGGTGCAAACGCCGATGAAGTCGCCGATATGTACGGCACACTCACACCCGCTCCCATGACAAGCTGGGATACCATCACGGCCATCCGTCGCGAATGGGAAGGTCCTCTTGTCATCAAAGGGATTTTGCACCCCGACGATGCGGTTCAGTCAGCTGAACACGGCTTAGATGGTGTGATCGTCTCAAACCACGGGGCCCGCCAATTAGACGCTGCGCCATCGCCGATTGCCATGCTTTCTGCGGTTCGCGCGGCGGTGGGTGATCGCATGACCGTGATGCTCGACAGTGGCGTGCGCCGCGGTTCAGATGTCATCACAGCAAAATGCCTGGGCGCGCAGGCGTGCTTTTTTGGTCGCCCCACACTGTATGCCGTGGCGGCTTTAGGTCAAGAGGGTGCCGATCAAGTTTTTGCAATCATGCGCCGCGAAATCGATGCTGTCTTAACGCAAATTGGCTGTGGCAATTTTGATGCTTTGACTGAACAGTTTCTGCATCGCTCTAAATAATCTGGCATGCAAAGAGCGTCACTGAAGTGTGATCTTTGCGTCTTGAATGACCTTTGACCAGCGCGCGGTATCTTCTGCGATTTTTTGTGTGAAGTCCGCTGCGCTGCCACCCACAGCTTCAATGCCCACCCCGGCCAATTGTTGGACGACGCCCGGATCTTTTAACGCTCGATTTAAAGCCTGGTTCAGTTTGGTGATCACCTCGGGCGCCAACCCTGCAGGCCCAAACACACCAAACCAGGTCAGCGATATAAAGCCCGGCAGGTCTTGCGCAATGATCGGTACGTCAGGCACGAGCACAGACCGTTCAACAGCTGAAATACCCAGAGCCCTGACCTTGCCGTCGCGCACATGGGGATATGAAGACGAAAAACTATCGAACATCACATCCAGGCGGCCAGCCATTAAGTCGGGCATCGCCAGGGCCGTGCCTTTGTAGGGCACGTGCGTCAGCTTGATCCCCGCCAACGCCTGAAACCGTTCGCCAGACAAATGGGGGATGCCACCGGTACCCGCTGAGCCAAAATTAAGTTTGCCCGGATTTTGCTGCGCGTACTGAATAAACTCTTTTACCGTTTTAGCGGGTGACGATAAAGGGACGATCATCATAGAAGGTGACTGCGCCGCGTAGCTGATCGGCGTGAAATCTTTAGTGGGATTAAAGGGCGTTGCTGGATTCAGCAAAGGCCCTAATACATGCGTGCTGTTTGTGGATAACAACAGCGTATAGCCGTCGGGGGCTGCTTTAGCAGCGAGCTCAGCCCCAATCATGCCGGCCGCGCCGCTTTTATTGTCGATCACGATTATCTGATCGAGCTCGGCTGAAAACTTCTGCACAATAATGCGGCCAACGATGTCCGTGCCGCCGCCCGCTGGAAACGGCACAATGAGCTTAATCGGTCGATTCGGATAGCCTGTTTGCGCGCTCACGGCCTGCATACAAAAAAGGCTCACTGCCAAAAATAGCTTGCCGCTGGTTTTCATTGAAAGTCTCTCATTTTTTGGATACTGCCTGAATTAGACTACTTTTTTGTTGAAAGCGACTCCCCTAAGTCTTTGCCGTTAAAATAGCCTCGTTGGTGCTCGTAGTGTGGTTCACATGCTGCAGGTCAAGGGGAAGTAGCGTGCACAAACGCACGTTGCTTAAACGCTCAAGCACCATCGGGGATGTCGGTGAAGAGCTCTGTCGTTGTTGTGGATCGCGCCACATGACTCAAGTCGTGCGCAGTGAATTGATATTAGGCGGTCAAAAAAGCGGCAAATCTCGCCGCGCAGAAGCGCTCGCCCAAAACTGGCTGAGCACCGATTCAACACGTTCGGCTTTATTGATCGCGACAGCACAGGCGCTAGATGGCGAGATGCGTGCGCGCATTGAACAACATCAACGCGATCGCTTATCGCGCGTACCAGGCATGATCACAATTGAAGAACCGTTGGCCCTGGCGCAGACCGTCGGTGCGCATAGCCACGCCAACAAACTAATTGTGGTGGATTGCCTGACCCTTTGGCTGACCACACAACTGATGCCCATGCCCTCAGGAAGCAAACCAACGCCTCGGGCATCGATCGCCGATACTTTAGGCACATGGCACACCAATGCAACTGCGTTATGTGCTGCGATCGCGCGAGCACCTGGGCCCGTTGTTCTAGTGAGTAATGAAATTGGGCTGGGTGTGATCCCTTTGGGTAAAGAGGTGCGTGACTTTGTTGATGCACTGGGCTTGCTGAATCAAATGGTCGCAGCAACCTGCGAGCGCGTCACACTCATGACCGCTGGCCTACCCTTGACGATTAAGGGTGCAACTTGAATACCACTGTTACCTTCAGGCGCACGTTCAGATATTGTGCAATTTATGCCTTACTCATCCTACTGACCCTCGGCGCCATGACGGCGCGCGCACAATCGTTTGTAACGGATGATCGTGGCGTCACACACCACTGGGCCACAGCGCCCCAGCGCGTGATTACCTTACTACCTTCGTTAACTGAAACCGTCTGCGCACTCGAACAGTGCGCACGTTTAGTTGGCACTGACCGTTATTCAAACTGGCCCACGCAAGTCACGACCTTGCCTACTTTGGGCGGAGGCATGGATCCAAATATTGAGGCGATTATTTCCTTAAAACCGGATGTGGTGTTCACCGCACAGTCATCGCGCAATGCCGAGCGACTAGAAGCCCTGGGTTTAAAGGTGGTGGCGCTCGAAACTAAAAACCATGCCGATGCCAAGCGGCTGTTAGACAAGGTCGCGCAAGCGCTTGGCGTTGCACCCGAACGCGCTCAGCAGCTTTGGCAAAATATCGATCAAGGTGTAACCGCAACGGCGCGCAGTCTGCCGGCAAGCACACAACGGCTTCGCGTGTATATCGAAGTCAATCAAGCTCCTTTTGGTGCGGGCCCATCGTCTTTTATCGGCGAAACGCTCAGCCGCCTTGGAGCGCAAAATATCTTGCAGGCTCGGCCCGAAGCGTTTCCGCGCATCAATCCTGAGTTTGTCGTTCGCGTACAACCTGATCTTATTATGGTCAGCGAGCGTGACTTAGCAGACATGCGCAAGCGCCCTGGATGGTCCAATATGAAGGCCATCAAAGAAAACCACATTTGTGCGTTTCCAACGACCGAGCAAGACGTTCTGGTTCGGCCAGGACCGCGCTTAGCTGAAGCCGCGCAGCTCATGGCGGATTGCCTAAAGAGGTTCGCTTCATGAGCGGATCATCGACCAAGCTTCCACTACGCTCAATACGCGCCACGACCTTAGCCTGTCTTTTAGTCACGCTGTGCGTGACCGCCTTGCTGGCGGGCTTAAGTGTTGGCAGTGCGGGAATTG
>CAIYCP010000747.1 GCA_903924715.1 uncultured beta proteobacterium | reverse complement strand
AATTGTGTGCATCAGCCAAGCCCCGAGCGCACCCGCCACACCATGATTTAGTATTGTGGCGACCAATATCCCTAAGATAATGGGCGCTGGCTTACGAAAGCGCGCGGCCAGCACCAGTGCGAGCAACTGCGTCTTGTCGCCCATTTCAGCTAAGGCCACAATTCCCAATGACATCAGAAAAGATTCGATCATAAAAATCGATCGAGGATGCGGCGACTATTCTTATCAAGCGCCTGCATGTCAGGCAACATGAAGCGAAGGCCGTGACTGTCGGTGATCATTAAGGTCGAGCCCGACAGGCGCCGATTATCTTCTTCGCCTTTTAATATCAGTTTTGTAGCACCGCGGTCCGTCATAATTTCCCAGGTACTGGGTGTCGATAGCGTCGACACACTCAGAATACGTTGGATAACCGGCATCATTTCGCGCGAAGCAATTTCTTCGGCAATTAAGGCAAGCGTCTCTTGAGGCAAGCGCGTCAGATCATCAACCCAGACCACCTCTTTACCCTCAGTACTCATGAAAGCCAGAAACTGCTCAGGCGCATGCATCGGAAACGCACGCACAGGCACGACGCCGACATGCACCTGCCCATTGGGTAATGTCAGCACCAAGCGACCCGACTCATTACGCGAAAGAAAAAAATCAGACATCGGCTGCGCCTTGTCGGGTGCTTGGCACAACAACAGGTGCTGAAGTCGTTTTCACTTCAGTCACGATTTCGCTTATTGCAGCCATTGGCGTTGAGGCAACATCCGCCTCGACTTCTGACTCAGTTTGCCGCGATTGCGCCTGATACAAATCATGGTAGGCACCGCCACGCGCAAACAAATCATCATGATTACCAATCTCAACAATCTCACCCCGATCAAGCACCACAAGACGATCCGCCTTACGCAGGGTACTTAAGCGGTGAGCAATCGCGATCGTGGTTCGGCCTTGGATCAAGTTATCAAGCGCTTCCTGAATCTCCATCTCGGTGGTGGTGTCTACCGACGAGGTCGCTTCATCCAAAATCAAAATGCGTGGATCGATCAATAAGGCGCGCGCAATCGAGATTCGCTGCCGTTCGCCACCGGACAAGGCCTGCCCACGCTCGCCGACCAGCGAATCGTAACCCTGCGGCAGTCTCAAGATAAATTCGTGCGCACGTGCTGCCCGCGCTGCCGCCACAATCTCTGTGCGTGTCGCCTCAGGTTTTCCATAGGCAATATTGTCAGCAATCGTTCCGAAAAACAAAAATGGCTCTTGCAGCACGAGACCAATATTGCGCCGATAAGACGAAAGTGAATATGAGCGAATGTCGACCCCATCCACGCGGATGCCACCTTCGGTGACATCATAGAAACGACAGATCATATTCACGAGAGAACTTTTACCCGAACCACTGTGGCCCACCAGACCAATCATCTCGCCGGCACCGATACTTAAATTTACGTTGCGCAGTACGGTACGGCTGCCATAACGAAAACCCACATTGCGTAATTCGATGCGACCCTCTACACGGTCAAGCGGCACAGGGCGTTGCGCATCGGGCACGCTGGACACGTGATCCAAAATATCAAAGATTCGCTTGGCACCCGCCGCCGCTTGCTGCGTGTGCGACACAATCCGACTCATCGAATCAAGTCGTGTATAAAAGCGGCCGATGTAGGCTAGAAAAGCTGCCAAGACACCGACTGTAATCGTACTACTCGCGACCTGTGAGATGCCAAAAATCCATACCACCAATAAGCCGATTTCAGTCAGAAAAGTCACGGTCGGTGCAAACAGTGCCCATATTTTATTAATGCGATCATTCACTGAAAGATAACGATCGTTGGCCTCGCGAAACCGCGCCACTTCACGATGCTCTTGGGCAAAGGCCTTCACCACACGAATACCCGGAATCGTATCTGCCAAGACGTTGGTCAGTTCACTCCACGAGCGATCAACCTTTTCAAAACCAAAGCGCAGCCGATGACGAACCAGATGAATCATCCAGATGATCACGGGCAATGGAATCAACGTGGTGAGCGCGAGCCAAGGATCAATAGAGATCAGAATACACGCCGTCATCATGATCATCAGTACATCGTTCGCAAAATCGAGTAGATGCAACGATAAAAACAGATTGATACGGTCGGTCTCGCTGCCGATGCGCGCCATCAAGTCGCCGGTGCGTTTGCCGCCGAAATATTGCAATGACAATGTTTGCAAATGCGTGAAGGTGGCCGTGCGCAAATCGGCACCAATACGTTCACTGACCCACGCCAACAGATATGTACGCGCCCAGCCCAACAACCAGGCGAGCAAGCCCGCCACGACTAACCCAGTCAAATATAGCGTGACCAAGTCATAGTTAATTGGCTTGCCGTTTTGGAATGGAATCAAAATATCATCCATCAGCGGCATCGTCAGATAGGGCGGCACCAAGGTGGCGGCCGTCGACATCAACGTCAACAGAAAGCCAAGGATGAGCGGAAATCGATACGGTTGCGCAAAGCGCGCCAGACGCAACAACGCCCAGGTATCGCTCGGGCCTGCTGGATCATGATCGCAGACTGCACAGTCATCTTGATCGGGCGGATAAGGTGTGCCGCAGGTCGGGCATGCGGCCGCGCTGGCTGGAACTGTTTGTAACGGATCGGCCAAGGTTCGCTGAAGATTGGCAAACACTTCGCTTAGCCGACTCACCGCCGGAGCCATCCCCAAGGTGTGACGCCAAACCTCGAGCCGTTTGGTTCCATCAAAGAGCTCGATGGTGCCAATGCCTGCATGATCACGATGCTGCAAAGACTGCGTCGCAGTAATGGGCCAGCTCACCCAGTTTTTCGTAGAAGACTCGCGCGACAAGAGCCGTTGCGGTGTTAAGACTAAAACACCGACCGAAAAAAATAAACTGGAGTCAAGGTCGGGCTCAAGCCAAGCCAACACCCTTTCACCGGTCTCAAGCGCAGACTGGATTTCCGTAGCCCAAGCCGTTGGCAGGGTCGGCACAAACGCAGTTTCAGCGGTTGAAAAGGGTGTCATCTAGGTGGCACGCTGTGCCCATCAGTCGGCACCAACAACTGCAACGGGTAGCGCTTCATTAGGGGGCCAACAAATTCGATTGAAATCAATCCCGCAAGTATAACGATCATCGTCAACCTAAACGGTCTTAAGCGGACTCGACCGCTCAGGTTTCGCGATTTTGCTGCGATAATGATGCATTCAGAGCGTTGTTGCGTTGCAACATAGATGTCATGACAAGCAAATGCAAGATCGTTGTCGAGCAAATCGTCAAGTTGCTCGGTCCGAATAGTTGGACGTATCGCCCCGTGCTCGAGGCCTGGGTCGACTTTGCCACGATTGAACGCCGTTCTGACGCCCAAAAAACTGAAAGCTTGTCGCGCCTATTAGCCTGGCTCCCGGGTCTGGCACGGTCACACCTCAACCCTGAGGCCTCCACTGGGCTAGAAACCACCCTCACCTCGGGTCAGTGGTCTGCCAACATACTCGAACACGTCATCCTGGCATTACAGTCTTTGGCCGACCTGCCTGGCGGTTTTGGAGAAACACAAAAAACCTCTGAACCAACTTTATATAAAGTTGTGGTT
>CAIYCP010000746.1 GCA_903924715.1 uncultured beta proteobacterium | reverse complement strand
CTCTTTTGCAATTGCCAGACTCGAAGTGAGGCCAGGCGATTCAATACCAAATAAATTCACCAATCCGGGAATGCCGTGGGTGGCGGGTCCGGCAATCATGAAATCTGCCGCAGGTTCGTGCGGGCCAGAAATTTTTGGTCGAATGCCTGAATAGGTCGGTGACAGGGTGCCATCTTGCATTCCCGGCCAGTAGGTGCGCACGGCCTCGTAAAAACCTTCGCAGCGGCTGGGGTCGACCGTGTAATCGACCTGATCAATCCATTGAACATCAGGCCCAAACTTTGCCTGACCACCTAGATCAAGTGTCAGGTGTACGCCTAAGCCCGCGTGGTGAGGTGTTGGATAGATTAGCCGCGTAAACGGGGCGCGCCCTTGCAGGCTGAAGTAGCTTCCTTTGCACAAATATTCTGTCGGAATCGAAGCGGCCGGAATTCCTTGAATCTTTCGAGCTAAGGTGGGGGCGTGCAGGCCTGAGGCATTGATCAGAACGTTGCAAGACAGTGCCATGGCTTCAGCGCCGCCAAACTGTAAATCAAAACCGCCGTCGCTACGAACCTTGCCCGATAAAAGTGGTGTGTGAAACACGCACTGCGCGCCTGCGTTCTCGGCGTCACCTTGATAGGCGAGCATTAAGCCATGACTATCAATAATGCCAGTCGAAGGCGAGAGCAACGCTGAGGTACAAAATAAAGCAGGTTCAAGCGCCATGGCTTGTTCAGCCGACAATAGCTCTAGGTCGGTCACGCCGTTGATATGTGCTTTTTTTGCGATTTCAGTCAGTGTGGGGATTTCTGCATCAGAGGTGGCCACAATGAGTTTGCCAAGCCGCTTATGCTTGACGCCATGTTCGGCGCAATAGGCATATAAAAGATGGCGGCCCTCGACGCATAGACGCGCTTTAAGGCTGCCCGCCGGATAATAAATACCAGCGTGAATCACTTCTGAATTACGCGCGCTTGTGCCCGTGCCGATGCCCTCAGCGGCTTCAACGATCATCACTTCACGCCCGCTTTGGGCTAAGGCTCGGGCGATGGCTAAGCCGACCACGCCAGCGCCGACGACGATGCAATCAATATCTGTGCTCATGAATCGATTTATTTTTGAAGATTTGGAGTTAAGTCGTAGCCACCTGCGTGATAGACCAGAGGCAAGACCTCGGTGTGTGCGCAGTGTTCAACTTCGCCGATAAAAATAATGTGGTCGCCTTCATCGTAGCGACTTCGGTTAAAGCACTCGAACCAAGCCGCGCAAGGCAGGTCTAGTCGCGGTGCGCCGCCTGGGGCCTGCGTGAGCGGTATGTCGGCGAAGCGTTCGGCCGCGGTGCCTCGCGTAAAGCGATGCGACACGCCTAGTTGTTCGTGGCTCATGACATGGATGACATAGCGTTCGCAGCCGACCATGGTTGCCATCGACGATGAACTGCGTGACAGGCTAAAGAGGACCAGTGGTGGCTCGAGCGATACCGAGTTAAACGAACTCACCGTGAGGCCGACAGGCGCCTGCCCTGGCAGGGATGCGGTGATTACTGCGACGCCGGTTGGAAAGCGACCGAGGGTTGCGCGAAAGGAAGAAGAATTGAAACTTGGTGCAGAGGCTGTCATATCAGGGCGAGATGCGTCCGAGTGTCCAGCCAGCGCTGGTTTGTTGATAGGAGAGGCGATCGTGTAAGCGCGAGGGACGCCCTTGCCAGAATTCAAAATATTCTGGGCTTAAGCGATAGCCGCCCCAATGAGGAGGGCGTGGCGGTTGTTCGCCATATTGTTCTTGCGTGGCTGCGGTGCGGGCCTCGAGTTCAGCTAAAGTTGTCGGTTGGCTTTGTGCCGAGACCCAGGCACCTAAGCGAGATCCAAGCGGGCGGCTGTGAAAATAGTCATCGGACTCTTGAGCGGATACTTTAGTGACTAAACCATTGATGCGCACTTGGCGTTCAAGTGATTGCCAAAAAAAGTTGATGCTTGCCCATGGTTGTGCGCTAAGGTCTTGGCCTTTACGCGAGTTGTAATTTGTAAAAAAGACAAAACCGGCATCGTCAAACCCTTTGAGCAAAACGATGCGCGCCGATGGACGGCCTTGTGCATCGGCTGTTGCGAGCGTCATGGCGGTGGGTTCTGGCACGTTTTGTTCGAGCGCTTGATCAAACCAGATGCCAAACTGTTCAAACGGCGATCCCTTTGCATCTTGCTCGAGCAATATCCCTTTTTCGTAACTTTGACGCAGATGCGCGATCGACATGATGAATCCAGTGTGGGTAAAGAAATAGCGCAGGTGGCGCCTAGCTTGCGCCCAGTGCTAAGTGTACCGTGGCGCCAAGTTTGTTATTGCTGTTGCTGCTGCTGCTCAAGCCGTTTGGCCAACTGGGCGAGTCGCTCATCAAAAATGCCGGCTGTTTTCAGTGCAATCGCAGTTTGTGTCACATAATCTAGGCACGAACCATAGGTGCCATGCGCCTTGAGGATGATGTTAACTAAGTCCTCCTCAGGGGGCTCTTGCACATAGGCTGGACCGTTGCGATTGATGACGAACGCCATGGCGAGCACGTTGCCGATTGGCGTTGCACATGTGAGCCAGCTCGGTAAATAAGCACCTGTTGCCATTTCACGCTTCCAGACGGCATCAAAGGTTTGCTGCACCCGCTCGCCCGCAATTTTAAAGACCATTCCCTGGCAGGCACCGCTTTGTTCGAGGCCAAAGACCAACCCAGGTATTTCAGGGGTGCCTCGGTTAATCCGAGACCATAGGCATAACGATCGGTGATAGCCCTCTAAGGAGGCTGCGCGTTGTTCGACGAACTCGAATTCTGGCCGCCAGATGAGCGAGCCATATCCAAAAATCCACAGGTCTTGGCCGGGGTGCCAGTCTTTCAGTGCAGCCGCAAGTGAGTCTTGTCGTTCTTGTTCAGTCCAGCGTAAAAAGCTACTGACAGACGGGGGCGCAGGAGGGATCGAGGGCATAAGCGTCACGTGGATGGCGGTGTGGAGGGTGGGGTATCTGTCGCGATGCGGCTGGCGCTTTCGGCATCTCGGGTGTACCAACGGCCTGCACCCAGTGCTGCTGAGGTGATCCAGAACAAAGGCATGACGCCGCCCATGATCGCGCCGAGCGCGCCGAAGGCAAGCGGCAAAGAGACTTGGCAGCCATTAATCAAGGCCATTCTGAGTCCGAAGGCTTCGCCCGCGCGGCCAGGCGGGGCGTGATGCTGTAGTAAAGCCAAAATCCCCGGCTGCGTTGAGCCCAGTGCGAGGCCTAGCGCAAAGGACATCGACATCAGGATCCAAACTTGAGAAAAGAAGGGATAAAGCAAAAAATTAAGTGCGGTGGCGATCAGGGCGATATTAATCAGTTGCCACGGACGCACAGAGCGCTGAATGAATGGCAACGCGATACGGATGACAATCGTCGCGCTGGCAAAGGTCGCGAGGATGAGTCCGATGGTGGTTGCAGAGAGCCCGGCACTTACACCAAAAATCGGTACAACAAAACCGTGGGTATCCCAGGCGCTCGACAGCAGCATGTTGGCGATAAAAACTTTGCGCAGCGCGGGGCTCGCGAACAAATCAGAGACGCTGCGCTTGATTTCGCTTGGTGGGGCTTTAATATGCGAGGCGACCAAGTAGCGTCGCACGCGTGTGAGCCCGAGTAGGCAGAGGATTGGCGACAACGCGAGTAAGGCAAAGACGCTGCGATGTCCGAGATGGTCAATCGAAATCCCGGCGATCAGTGGTCCTACGAGCCCTGAAGTGGCCATCGAGAGAGAGAGCCAGGAAAAATTGCGTAAACGCTCTGCACCGGTGCTTTGGCCCATCTGGCGCTGAACTGCAATCTGAAACGTCATGTGGCCCGACCCCACAAGTACCGCCGCGATCATGAGTGAAGGTAAGCTTTGCCAAGCGAAGGGCACCAGAGACCCGACTACGACCATGATGGCGCTCAGACGCATTGGCTTATAGGGGCCGATTGCATCAATCAGCCGGCCTGCTTTGACTGAACAAAGCATGGGCAATAGGGCAAAAACGGCGATCAGTATGCCAACCTCGAGGGTTGAGCGCCCGAGTTCGAGCGCGGTCAGCGTGACGGCAACGCGTCCTCCCGAGATCGCAATATGCACAAGCATGATCAACAGGCAGAGCACCCCTGCGCTAGCAAAAGCAGAAGGGGGAGATTGGGGCGAAGGTTGCGGGGGCGACATACTCACAGTATTAAGGGTAAATTGTCTTCCTCCTGCGGGCTCTTGTCGAGCGCGCTGTGCGATTTTTTGGGTAGATCATGCAAAAAGGCCACGCAACAGAGCAATTGAGCCACACTTTCGATGCCGATCGGCGTTTTGGTGGACTTGATCGTTTGTATGGCGCACAGGCGAGTCTTGCGCTGCAACAGGCCCACGTTGCTGTGGTTGGGATCGGGGGTGTCGGCTCTTGGGTTGCTGAGGCGCTTGCGCGCAGCGGTGTGGGTACGCTCACCCTGATCGATCTTGATCACGTGGCCGAATCGAACATCAATCGGCAGGTGCACGCTTTGTCTGACACCTTAGGCCAGTCTAAGGTTGCTGCAATGGCTGAGCGAATCAGGGGCATTCATCCGGGGTGCAATTTGATCTTGATTGACGACTTTTTAACCCCTGAAAATGTCGAGCAATTACTACCCGTTCAAATCGATGTAGTGATCGACTGTACGGATCAGGTGGCTGCGAAAATCGCGATGGTGCTCCAGGCCCGTGTCCGTAAACAGACCCTGGTCGTATGTGGCGGTGCAGGTGGCAAGACCAACTCATTGGCGCTACAGGCCGGGGACTTGGCTGAAGTGACGCACGATGCCTTGCTTGCCCGCGTGCGCAATGTGTTGCGACGCGAGCACCGTTTTGCGCGCGCGTCAGACTCAGCCGGAAAGGCGCGCAAGCGCATCCCTAAAATGGGGGTGCGCGTGCTTTGGGTGAATCAACCCACCCGCTTGCCCGAGGCGTGGCAGCAAAGCGAGGGCGAGCAGGCGCTGCAAGGCTTGTCTTGCGCTGGGTACGGTTCAACGGTTACTGTCACGGCAGCGATGGGATTTGCGGCAGCGGCAGAAGCAGTGAATACTATCTTGAAAGCGCGAACAGTAAACGCGCATGAACAATAATGACGACAACATGACTCAGAATAAAGCGCTAGAAAAAATCTTATCAATGGCCGATTTCGAACGCGAGGCTGAAAAACGCCTGCCTCGCCCGATCTTTGGCTATGTTTCAGGTGCCTGTGAAGACTGCCACTCATTGCGCGCAAATCGCGATGTTTTTTCTGAGTATGAGTTCGTCTCGCGCACGCTTGTCGATGTGTCAAGCCGCTCTCAAGAAATAGAATTATTTGGTCAGACGTTTAGTGCGCCGTTTGGGATGGCCCCCATGGGGATCACTGCGATGTCAGCCTATAGAGGAGATATTGTGTTGGCCGAGGCCGCCAAGCGTGCAAATATCCCGATGATCATGAGCGGCTCATCGCTGATCAAAATGGAAGACCTTGTTGAGCGCGCGCCCAACGCCTGGTTTCAGGCATATCTACACGGCAAAACGGAAGACATTTCTCCGCTGATCGATCGTGTCGATGCTGCGGGGTTTAAAACACTTGTGATTACCGTTGACACCCCTGCATCCTCTAACCGTGAAAACAATGTTCGTACAGGGTTCTCAACCCCGTTGAAGCCCAACTTACGTCTGGCATGGCAAGGCTTAACCCACCCGCGATGGCTGTTTGGCACCTTGCTTAAAACACTTTGGCATCATGGCATGCCACATTTTGAAAACTCGTTCGCGACGCGGGGTGCGCCGATTATTTCAGCCAATGTTGCGCGAGATTTTGCGGCGCGTGGACAATTAAATTGGGATCATGTGCGCGACATTCGCAAACGTTGGAAAGGGCCGCTGGTCATCAAAGGTATTTTGCATCCAGCCGATGCGGCACTCGCCCGTCAGTACGGGATGGATGGGGTGATCGTATCGAACCATGGCGGTCGTCAATTAGACGGTGCGGTTGCGCCGTTGCGCGTACTGCCTCAAATTGTTGAGCAGTTCAAAGACGGCCCGGTCATGCTTGATAGCGGCGTGCGCCGCGGTAGCGACATGATGAAAGCCTTGGCCTTGGGTGCGCGTAGCGTGTTTTTAGGCCGTCCTTTCAACTATGCTGCGGCTGTAGGCGGTCCAGAAGGGGTTGATCACGGAATTTCGTTGTTGCAGCAAGAAGTCTCGCGCAATATGGCCATGATGGGAATCAACCGACTGCGTGAACTGACGCCTGAGTCATTGTTATATGTTGGTCGTGCTGCGCGCTAGACAACGCGGTGCAAGCAAGATCGTTGATAGATTCATTACCGACTACTTATTCGTTTAAACCACTACCGATTTAATTACATTTTTATTGGAGCAGACATGTCACAACTCGGATTTGCAATCAATACCCATAAACACACTGTAAGCGATGCCACGCTGAAGCGTTTTGCAAAACTCGCTGTCGCCAATATTAGTGATGTGATGAGTCGCACCAACGGAACGGTTGACTTGCGTCCTTTTCATAAGGGCGGAAGAATCTTGGGCCGCGCGTTTACAGTGAAGACTGCGCCTGGCGACAATCTGATGGTGCATAAAGCCATTGACATGGCTGCACCAGGTGACGTCATTGTGGTTGATGCGGGCGGCCCTCAGCGTAATGCCATTATTGGTGAAATCATGTCAACACTTGCGGCAAGTCGCAAGATTGCAGGCATTGTGATTGATGGTCCGATTCGCGATGTCGATAGCATCGGAAAAAATAAATTTCCGGTCTTTGCGCGTTCAGTGTCTCATCGTGGTCCCTATAAAGAAGGTCCGGGCGAGATCAATGTCACGGTATCGATCGACGGCATGGTTGTCTATCCAGGCGACATTATCGTGGGTGATCACGATGGTTTGTTTGCAATTCGCCCGCAAGGTGCCGATGCCCTGGCCAAACTCGTTGAGGCTGTTGAGAAAAAAGAGAAAAATATTCTTGCGCAAATTGCCAAAGGTACGCTTGACCGGTCTTGGGTTGATCAAGCCTTGCGCGCTAAGGGTGTTTTGAAGTAATCGAATAAAAAAAGAGAGACATCATGAAAAAGCAAGTCGTACGTTTTGATTTTTGGATAAACCCTGTCTTTGATAAGCATCTTAATGGGGTGTCTGATATTGACCTCACCGTGTGCCGCTACTCGGATGACGAAAAGAAAACCCTCGAGGTTTTTAAAAATACCCACGTTTATCATATTTGTGCGGCGCGCGATGAGGTTCCGCCGCAGTGGTGGGTGAACGAAGACTTGCTGAAAAAGAGCCCAAATTTATTGTGTGCCTCAGCCTCGGGTGCGGGCTATGATCCGATCGATCTTGCGGCCTGCAATCGCCATGGCGTACTGGTAGTGAACCAATCAAGTTGCAATGCGGACTCGGTGGCTGAGCATGCAATGGGCCTGATGTTGTCGGTTAAGCATCGCATTACGGCCTGTGATCGCATTATGCGCGCGGCGGCGTACACCACGCGTGAAGACTTGATGGGTAACGAGATTCGCGGCTTGACGCTTGGTATTGTTGGTATGGGCAATATTGGGCGACGTGTGGCCCAGCTGGCGAAAGCCTTCGGTATGACAATCATTGGCCATGATCCATTTTTGTCCGACGACGAAATCAAAGCACGTGGTGCAAAGTCTGTCAGTTTTAATGAATTGATCTCGCAATCGGATGTCATTACGGTGCACTGCCCGCGCTCGCCAGAAACGCTCAATTATTTTGGCGCTGAGCAATATCGTGCGATGAAAAAAGGTGCGGTGTTTATGTCGACTGCGCGAGGTGGCATTCACGACGAGACGGCCTTGTATGAAGCCTTGCGTGATGGACATTTGTCAGGCGCAGGGTTGGATGTTTGGTCAGTTGAACCTCCGGCGCAAGACAATCCTCTACTGTCGTTGCCAAACGTGACGGCAACGTATCACATTGCAGGTGTTACTCACGAGGCGCGGCGTAATGCGGCCTCGATGGCAGCTGAACAGATCGAGGGCATGCTCAAAGGTCAACGCGCCCCTCGGATGGCCAACCCTGAAGTCTGGCCCGTGTTTCTTGAGCGCTACAAAAAGATGTTTGGTTAGTCTTTGAGCGGTTATGTAACGATTGAAGGCGACATTTTAAATGACGTTAAACGTGGCACTTAAAAAGACGGGATGTTCACGATGAAAAAAATTCTAAAAACCTTCGTTCAGCTGGGATTCATCAGTAGCGTGTTGTTATTGGGATTGACGGGGGCGGTGAGTGCCGCAGGCTATCCCGACAAACCAATCACCATGATTGTGGCGTATGGACCAGGCGGTGGTACCGATTTAATTGCGCGTTTAATTGCACCCTACGTTGAAAAATATTTAGGTAACGATGCACGGATTGTTGTGAGCAATAAAGCGGGGGCGGGCGGTGCGATTGGCTTTACAGAAATCGCAAAGGCAGCACCAGACGGCTACACCATCGGTTTCTTAAATACACCTAATCTGATTTCGATCCCAATTGAGCGCCAGGCTGGCTATGCCTGGAGAGGTTTCGACCTCATCGGCAATTTGGTAGATGATCCGGGTGCCTTCACAGTAAACACGGCCAGCCCGCTTAAAGACCTGAAAGATTTAGTCGCCTACGCCAAGGCAAATCCAGGTAAGGTGACCGTAGGCACGACTGGCATCGGCTCGGATGATCATTTGGCGATGCTGTTCTTTGAGCGAGCTGCCGGTGTCAAAATGACCCATGTTCCCTACAAAGGCTCAGCCGAAGTGCGTACTGGCCTGCTGACTGGACAATTGTCGGTTGGGGCGATTAATGTTGGTGAAGCTTTGCAATTCATGCAGGGTGGAGCCCCGATGCGGATGTTGGGTCAGATGTCGCTTAAGCGCACAAACTTGGCGCCTGAGACCTCCACGTTTGCAGAGCAGGGATTTCAGATGGAAAGTGCTTCGCTGCGCGGGCTTGCTGCGCCGAAAGGACTGCCCGTTGACGTTCGTGACAAACTGGTTAAGGCCGTGGCCCAGGCCGCCGCTGACCCTGGCTATTTAAAACAAGCCGCTTTGTTGTTTGCCCCGGTACGTTACTTGGCCCCCGACGCTTACGAAAAAGAATTGATCTCTAACGAAAAAGACTTGCTTGACCTATGGAAAGTCGCGCCCTGGAAAGAGTGACACTGCTCGCTGCACATCAAACCAACCGCGCAGTCCATTTGACAGTCTAAGGCTCGCTTCGGGTTGTTCAAAGTCAGTGCGCGTCAGTACGGCTTCTCGTACTTGGCGCGTGCTCAATAAATGCTCTCGCATGACGCCACCTAGTAAACCGCACACTAAGGGTGGTGTGACCCAGTCGTTGTCTTTTTTAACGTAAATATTTGAACGGCTACCTTCACACAACTCATCGCGCTCATTTAAAAAAATTAAATCAAAAAAATCGTGATGTGCAGCGAGCCACTGCGTCGTTGGGTCGTACCATGGACGATGGGTGGTTTTATGTTGCAGCAGCCATTCTTGGCTATTCAACGTTAAAGATGCAAGCGCGACGAGGGGTCGTGCCGCTAAGGCCGGTAATGCAGCGGTGGTGATCTGAAGCTCGCCCTGTTTGTTTAGTAAGAGTCGAACGCGAAGGTTTGTAAATGGGCTGGTATGGCTTGCCAAGGCTGTGCGTAAGGCGTGCGTGATTGCACTGCGACCTGGCCAGCTAAAGCCAAACGTTTTTGTTGAAGCTTCGAGGCGACGCACGTGTCCATCAAGCAAGGTGATTTGCCCCTGCGAATCAGCGCACATCGTTTCGATTAATTCGAGGTTTTGAGAATCAGCAATCATGTTGCTTCGTCTTGTGCGATGACAATTCGTGCTTTCCAGTGGCACTCAGCCCACTCTTGTTCTGCGACTGAATCATGCACAATTCCGCCGCCAACATGATAGAGCCCAGTGCCATCGGGCTTGAGCAACAGTGTGCGGATCGCGACGTTCAGTGAGAAGTCTCCATTCGGGGCGAGCCAACCAACGCTGCCGCAATATAGGCCGCGCGGATGTGCCTCGGTTTGCTGAATGCGTTTCATGGCGGCAATCTTTGGAGCGCCGGTAATTGAACCGCAGGGAAACAACGCTCGCAAAATCTGCTCAAGTGTCGTGCTGACTGGCACGGTTGCCTGTACGGTTGACGTCAGCGTCCAGACTGACGGGTAGGCCTCGAGCGAGAACAGTGCGGGCGTGACGACACTGCCGGGTTCGGCGATGCGTCCGAGATCGTTGCGCAGCAGGTCTACGATCATCAGATTTTCGGCGCGATTTTTTTCACTCTGTTGTAGACTTTTTCCAAGGCGCTGATCTTCGCTGGGGTCGTTTGACCTGGGCGCGGTCCCTTTCATTGGGCGGGCGACTAAGGTTTTGCCAGCGCGTTGTAAAAATAATTCAGGCGAAAAAGATAAGATCGTTTGCGCGCCATCTTCAATAAAGGCTGCGTGCGCGCTGGGATGTTGATTGGCGAGTTGCTGATATAGGGTTTGGGCAGCGCCTTGCGTCACCACATCCAGAGAAAAAGTCGAGTTGATTTGATAGACCTCGCCCTGCTCGATCCATTCTTTGATCTGCTCAATACGGTCGAAGTACGCGCGTTGCGAAATACTTGCGGTGGCAGTGGTAATCGAGGCAGGATTGGCGTGTGGCGTCAGCGCTTTCCAGGGCGCTTCAATCGTAGCTTGGGCGTACACGAGCGCAGTCAAACGACTGTGCGCCACGGATTCATCGGCGCGTGCGCCAGCTTGCGCAGGTTGCAGTGCTGGTTCAAGCCATTCGCCGAGCTCATAGTCGAGCAACAGTGCAATCCAGTGGCCCGCCTGTTGCGCCGCCTGAATCGCAGCAAAAGCTGCGGGCAGTTCGGCGGCACTGCATGCAGTGATACGACTAAGCAAGCCCGATAAAACCCGCGCTTGGCCTGCTAGTCGATCTTCAAACCGGCATAACGTCATCGCTAAGCCTTTAGCACTTGAGGTGCGTGAACGCGACTCATGTTCGATTCATAAATTCATGAAGCACTTCGCCTGTATGCGACTTTTTGCGTACGGCAATCACTTGCTCTGGGGTGCCCTCTATGACCAGCTTTCCGCCGCCCGAACCACCTTCGGGGCCGAGATCGAGTAGCCAGTCTGCCTCGGCAATGATGTCAAGATTATGTTCAATGACCACCACTGTGTTGCCCGCCTCAACAAGACGATGGAGTACGCGAATTAATTTCTCGACATCGGCCATCGATAGTCCGACCGTTGGTTCATCCAGCACATAAAGCGTATGTGGCAAGCGTGAGGCGCGTCCGGTGGTGATCACACCCTCGGTCATGCGCGCTTTGGCGAGTTCGGTGACTAATTTGATGCGTTGGGCCTCGCCTCCTGAGAGCGTTGGCGAGGGCTGGCCGAGGGTGATGTAGCCTAGTCCTACGTCTTGCATCAATTGAAGAGGATGTCGAATTTTTGGATGCGCGGCAAAATATCCAATCGCATCATCGACTTCAAGCGACAGTACGGCACCCGCATGTTTTTCACGCATGCGCACACCGAGAGTATCGGTGTTGAAGCGCGCGCCACTGCAGGCATCGCAAGGAACTTTAATGTCAGGCAAAAAACTCATTTCAAGCGTGCGCATCCCCTGGCCTTCACACAACGGGCAGCGGCCATCGCCGGTGTTAAATGAAAATCTTCCGGCGCCCCAACCCCGAATGCGGGCTTCTTGCGTTTCAGCAAACTGTTTGCGTACGTCATCCCAAAAACCGATATAAGTTGCAGGGCATGAGCGAGGCGTCTTACCGATCGGAGTTTGATCGACTTCAAGAACGCGATCGATTGTCTGCCAACCTTCGATGCTTTCACAACCGTGCCATTTCGGATCGCCACGCACAGAGACTGCAGCACCTAGGTTATCCAGTAGCACCTCGCGCGCCAACGTTGATTTTCCTGAGCCAGACGGACCGATGATTGCCACGAATTCGCCTTTTTCAATCTTAAAAGTGATGCCACAAACTGCTTGAGTTTCAACAT
>CAIYCP010000745.1 GCA_903924715.1 uncultured beta proteobacterium | reverse complement strand
CGCTGAAGTTTTGCAATACAGTTATGCAAAACTGATTCTTCAAACTGAAGTGATCGACATTTGCCGTGCCGCCGAAAAAAATAAATTTGATGCCGTCATTCTTGGTAGCTTTAGCGAACCCTTCTTACCAGAGATCAGATCTTTGCTAAACATTCCGGTGATTTCAATGCCTGAATGCACGCTTTTAGTTGCCTGTTCAATGGCTGAGAAATTTGCGCTCACCACGCTGGCGCCCGCAAATGTCAAGCGTGTGAAAGCACTGGTTAAGCGCCACGGCCTTGAAAGCCGCGTGTCAGGCTATTACTCGCTTGCACACCCGGTAGATGAAGACATCTTGAATGTGGCACTTAAAAAACCCAAGCAGGTCGTTACTGATTTTTTAGCGACTGCAGAACAAGCCAAAGCAGATGGCGCAGATCTTATTATTCCGGCAGAAGGTATTTTGAACTTGATCATCCAGCGAAGCAATGTCAATCCGATTGGTCGACTCTCAGTGCTCGATTGTGTATCGACTTCATTTTTGTATGCCGAAATGATGATCAATATGCAACGCAGACTCGGTATCGGAATTGGGCGCATGGGTAGCTACGCCATGCCTCCAGCAGACTTGCTAGCCGAACTTGATGCGGTCACGCACGCAAAAGCGAAAGCAAAAACAAAAAAATAAATGTTTAATGAAAAAGGATTGATGTCATGGTTGGTTGGCGCGCAAAACTAGGCTTCCTTGTACCGGCCGGTACACCGACTGTCGAACCAGAAATGTTTGAGATGGCCCCTAAAGGGGTATCTGTGCACTTTGGACGCATGATTTCTCGAGGTGCCGACGGCACACTCAACGGAATCGAAGCGCGCATTGCCACACAGATCGAACACCTAGACGAGTCTGTTGAAATGCTATCGATGATTAAACCTGAGGTCATTGCACTAGCGCACACCGCGACGAGCTATTACCTCGGACGCGAAAAAGAAGCAGACCTCACCAAACGTTTAGAAGATCGCTTTGGCCTGCACTTCATCACTGCCTTTGGCAGTGTCATCGCCGCACTCAAGGAAATGGGCATCACAAAAGTTGCGCTAGGTACGCCTTATGACGAAAACCTGACGATGCAAGGCAAAAAGAACCTTGAAAGCTACGGCATCGAAGTGGTCAACTTCGACTGGTTACGCAATGTTCGCAGCATCTTTGAAGAACCACCAAACCGAGCTTATCGCTTAGGAAAGTCGGTCGATGTCCCTGCGGCGCAAGCCATTTTTTTAAGTGGCGTCGGAATGCCCACCGTATCGATTGTGGGCGCACTAGAACAAGACTTGGGTAAACCCGTGATCTCGAGTTCAAGTGCCATGATGTGGAACGCACTGCGCCTGGCCGGTGTTGCACCTGTACTGCCCGGATACGGGTCACTACTGGCCTAGATTTCGATGCGCCACGTTGCTGACCTTAGACACGAACGAATGATGACAAGAGGTGCGCCTTGAACCGATTACTTGCACTACTGCTAACGCTACTAAGCTTGTCCGCAACTTCTGCGCAGGCGCAAGAGTTTCCGAATCGACCTCTACGCATCATCACACCCTATGCAGCGGGCGGCGGCATCGATCTGTTAACGCGTACCGTTGCACAACGCTTGGGACAGTTCTGGAATCAACAAGTCATCGTTGAAAATCGTCCAGGCGCGGGCGCCACGATCGGCTACGCCGCAGCCGCAAAAGCCCAACCCGACGGTTACACGCTAGTAGCCGCCGCGAACCCTCTCGGTATTGGCCCAGTCGTTTATCCGAACCTGGCATACGATGTCCACCGCGACTTTATGCCAATCGGGTTACTGGCGACCGCACCCGAGGTCTTAACCGTCACTGCCTCCTCACCTTATCGCAGCGTTGCCGACCTTGTAAAGGCCGCAAAACAAGCCCCTCGTCCTCAAAATTTCGGTTCGGCCGGTAGCGGCACCTTGGCGCACTTGGCAGCTGAGTCATTCAATACTGCCGCAAATCTCGACGCCCAACATGTCGCCTACAAAGGCAGTTCGCCCGCTCTTGCCGATTTGCTTGGCGGGCAAATCGACTGGATTTTTGATTCCCCTGCTG
>CAIYCP010000744.1 GCA_903924715.1 uncultured beta proteobacterium | reverse complement strand
GTTTGTCTTTGATGCGTTAACCGTTAAAGGTCAGCATCAAGTTTTACTGACTGAGGTTGATCGCTTTGACGCATCATGTGAGATTTTTTTAAGCGAATGGACCGCTAGCCAAGATATTTCTGCAGTGCGCTCAGTTGACGTATTGAACTGGCGCTTTTGTGGCTTTGCTGAACGCAATTACAAAATTACGATTGCTCGACGTGCCGGGCAGATTTGTGGCTATATGGTCACGCGCGTGATGCCGATGCAGCAGTTTTTGACCTTGGCGATCGTAGATTTGGTGGCGATGGATTCAGATCGAGAAACGGCATCTGCTTTGTTGGATGCATCGGCAGCACTTGCAAAAAGGGCAGAAGTGGATGTGTTGACGACGGCCTTTGCAGAGCATTATCCGTTTAGATCACTGCTGCGCCGAAAAGGATTTATTGAAACGCCAGAAAAATTTACGCTCGTCACGCGTGTGCCAAAAGCTAGTACGCTTGAGTTAGATGCCAGTATTTTTAAGCGCTGGTTTATCAACTGGTTTGATCACGACTTTGTATAGCTTGCCTAGCTGAAGCAGTGATTGTTATTCGCGGTGCACTGCTCGCCATTCGCTATTAGTTTTTGACTTGTGACTGTGCTTGCTTAGTGCCGAGCGAAAGCAATTGACTATCGATCTGCTGACGCAACTGGGGATATGTGCAAAATTTTCTGCGTTCGTAATATAGCGGCCCCTTGTGCGGGCGCTGCTGAACACGAGCACTTGAAATAGGTTGTATACGTTGTGTTCCCCAAAACACATAGTGCAACAACATAAAAGGAAATAATCCGAACCAAGTCACCGCCTGCGACGGATACGATAAGCAACCGCGTAAAAATTTAAGTCGATTTGACCAAGACACTTTGTTCGAATGAATCGGCCCATTAGCCTCAAGAGGTAAAAAGACTCTGAAGAAAGGCCCGATGCATTCAAATGCGTTATACAAAGCGTATTGCCATGTGTTGTGTTCGATACCTAGCTTCAGTGCAACGGTGACCCCTAAAGCATGCAGCGCGTCATGGTCGTGATGCCCACCTTCCCAAGCGGGCAAATACATCGCGCCAACTGAGCCATGCTCGGCGAGAAAACCTTCAAGCCATTTTTGCGCAGACGTTAAATGGTTGAGTAATTGACCATCTTGAATATGAAGCGCTTCACCTGCAAAGGTGACTTCGCTTTGGTTTACGCCTAAGCGACCTAGTACAGCGATTGATTCTTGATTGCGACGCGGAGCAGATTGGCCGTTTGCCGCACCATCAGTCAGGTAGACGCACAGCACGCGATGGCTCGCCTGCTGTTCATCAAGAATCTTCTGAAATACGCCCGCTTCATCATCTTGATGTGCAAATAAGAAAACGGCGACGCTGTTGCTTACGTTCATTTAAGTTTGATATTTATCATTGCTTAGCCGGTAACAACAAAATTTGATCTTGGCTTAAGCGCGTGATTTTATAAACACCCGACTCTTTACCACGACCTTCAGGTGCAAAAAGCTCAGCGTTTTCAGCCCAAAATCTAGCATCAGCATGATAGATCGCAACGTACGCATACCCTTGTAGAAAAAAACCAAGCGGGCGATCGCACGACCAGACATCGCCTACGTCATATTTTTTTCCGATCGACCAACAGTCAACGGGAGGATAGGGCAGCATGGCATAGTCAAACAAATGACGCTCGTAGCCATTTGTATTTTGTGCAATGAAATAAACTTTTTCATCCTGTTTGATATGTTTTCTGACCTCATCCGCTAAGGCTTGGGCTTTTTTCTTTTTCTCGAAACTGGCTTGATCAATGGGTGTACGGCGGGCATCCGTGTAAAACTTGGCGGGGGCAAAAGCAAATGCTAGCGATAACCCTAGCAAGGGCAAGGCAATCAGATAGCGCGGGGCAAAGCGTGAAACTGTGGCCATCAATAGCGCATAGCTCGCCAAGCCCCAGGCCAATAGGTAGGTCATTGAGTAGCGATCAAATGAAGCGAGTCGTGTGCCTTCGTACTCAGTAAAGTAGGTGAGATAGAGCCAGAGCAACAGCAATAGGTAGCCAATGGCACCGGCAAACATCCCACCGATCGATAGCAGCATGGTCATGCGGCGTAGGCTAGGTGTTAGCGCAACAATCAAGGCGCCGATCACAACAATCGCCGTCACGATACCAGCCAGTGAGAGATTGAAAGAATGGTTGCCGAAGCTTCCTGAAAAATAGTCTGGCTTAAAGACTTGAAAGATAAACCCCGAAACTGTTGTGCCAAGCCGGCTTTGAAAAGTTGCTTCG
>CAIYCP010000743.1 GCA_903924715.1 uncultured beta proteobacterium | reverse complement strand
GAGCAATGACGGCATTGAGGGCAGCATTGATCATGCTGCGGCTGCCAAGATTGCCACCTGCGTGACGCAAACAGGGTTGGTTGATTATGTGTGCTTTGCGCAGGGCGCACATGCCAGAACGCTTGAGCTGCATATCCCCGATGGCCACAAAGAACGCAACCCGTACGCCGAAACGCTCAACGCCTTGAAAGCCTCAGTGGGCAAGGTACCAGTGATGGCGCTGGGCCGGATTAATGACCCTGCGCAAGCAGATGCCATCGTTGAACAGGGTGAAGCAGAGCTGGTGGGGATCGGGCGTGCATTGATTACCGATGCGGCCTGGTCGCGCAAAGCCCAGCTTGGGCAGGCGTCGCGAATTCGTTATTGTGTGGGTGGCAACACCTGTTGGAAAACGATTGTGGGTCATATGCCCATCGCATGCGATAACAATCCACGCGTTGCGATGCCCGATGAGCTCGACGAGGTGTTTACGCCCGCCGCGATTAAAAAACGTGTGGTGGTGGTGGGTAGTGGCATTGCGGGGTTAGAGGCGGCCTGGATTGCGGCGGCGCGCGGCCATCACGTGACGTTGATTGCGCGTGGTGCGGAGGTGGGTGGCAAGGTGCGTCAATTGGTGTCGCTGCCCGGTGGTGAAGACTTAAGCAGCATCTACGACTATCAGTATGTTGAAGGTATGCGTGTGGGCGTGAACTATCAGTTGAATCAAGAGGCAACGCTTGAAACGATTGCCCACTATCAACCTGAGGTGGTGGTGCTAGCGACGGGCTCAACGATGATCTGGCCGCGCATGTTGCCCCAGACGCTGAGGCAAGAAGGCTGGATCCCGGATTTGCGTCGCGCGATGAATGAGTTAGACGGTGTCACACAACATCAGTCTGGCACAGCGGTGATCCTGGATATGGATCACACCGAAGGGACTTATGCGGCGGCTGAACGGTTGCACACTTTGTTTGATCGTGTGGTGGTGATGACGCCACGTGCAACGATTGCGGATGAGGTCGCGTTAGTGACACGTCAAGGGATCTATCGAAGATTTCATGAAAAAGGGATCGACGTGTTGTACGCGGTTGAGCCGCGCTGGACCGATACCTTTGAAAATGAAACAACGCTGCAATACGTGAGTATTTATGGTGGCGTCTTGCGTGATATTGAAAACGTCGCGTTCTTTGCGTATTCAACGCCCAGGCAACCCAATGACGACTTGGCCTTACCGCTTAAAGCGGCAGGCCTTGAGGTGCATTTGATTGGTGATTGTCGTGCAGCCAGAAATATTTTGGCCGCAACCACTGAGGGCGATGCGGTGGGTCGCGCGCTTTAAGGCATCACGCGGTGACGGGTGGGCGCACTGTAATCGAATGGGCTGGGCGACTAGCAGGGTATTGCGTGGGGCGCCAGTGCAGGGTGCGTAGTTCACCAAACTCGTGCGGCAAGCGTTGCCAGTGTTCACCACCATCTGTGCTGCGAAACAGTTGACCCAGATTGGTGTACGTAAACATTAACTGCGGATCAGACGGATGCGTTGCGACGGACCAGGGCGTGCTGTTCAAGTGCCCGGGTAGCGTGAGCTTATGCCAGGTGTAGCCATAATCTTGACTGCGCCACAATTGCCCGGTGTTACCGGGTGGCCCGTTGCCATTGGTTAAAAAGATGACGGCATCATTGCCAGGCTGAACCGTGATGCCGCGGGTGTACTGCCACGGGGAGTCGAGGGCGATAAAGTTCCAGGTCTCACCGAGATCCAAGCTGCGATGTAAGCCACGGTTGGTCGTGGCGTACATGATTTTTTGTCCAGACTGATTATGCACAATCGCAATGCCGTGCATATCGCAAGAAACCAGTCCTTCGGTTTTAAGTTCCCAGGTGTTGCCGCGATCAAGGCTGCGATAGACACCACCGATTTCAACCACGGCCCAGATCGTGTTGTGCTCACGCGGATCAAACAAGATTTGCGTGACACGGGTGGGGCCCATGTTGATCTCTGAAAATGTTTGAATCCCGGGCGTGGGTAATTGGGCCCAGGTAAGCCCTGCATCCGTCGAGCGATAAAACCCAGCGGGCCGAGTGCCGGCATAGATCACGCGCGCATCATCGGGATCTTGTGTCAGGGCCCAGATGTCGTTCATCGGTGAAGGTAAAAAGGTCCAGCGGGTCGTGCGTTCATCCCAGCGAAACAAGCCCATGTCGGTGCCGGCATACAGCAAGTGCGGGTCGCTCGCATGCGAGGTGTAAGACCAAACGCGCGCTTCAAGATACATCCCTGAATGGCTATTGGGATGCACCCACGTTTGCCCTTGATCGTTGCTAAACCAAGCCGAGTGTCCGGCAGTGCCTGCATAGACTTCAATCTGACTCGTCATGGTGTCTCGCCAAGAGTTTTATTTTTTTGGATGCTGCAGGTTAACGTCCAACAAAGACGGGCGGGCGTTTTTCTAGAAAGGCGCGTTGCGCTTCTTTGGCGTCTTCAGTTTTTGCAATCGCTGCAGTCATGTCTTGCTCGTAGCGATAGCCATCACGCAAGCTCATGTCTTCGATTGCATTGAGTGTTTGTTTGGCTAGGCCGATCGAGAGCGGGCTCTTGCTTGCAACGGTATTGGCCAACTCAAGTGCGGCAGGCATTAAGCCCTCGGGGGTGGTGACTTGCAGCACAACACCTAAGCGATAGAGCTCATCGGCTTGCACGCGATAGCCGGTGAACATCATGCGTCGCAGCATGCTGTGTGGAAATAAACGCGCAGCGTGGCTGCCCCCACCCAGCAAGCCTACATCGATCTCTGGCAAAGCAATACAGCCCTTGTCAGACGTGATCAACATATCAGCCGAGGCGGCAATCGCTAAGCCCGCACCCAGTGCTGGGCCATTGATGGCTGCGATGACCGGCTTGGTGCATTCGCGAATCGCATGAAAACACTCGCGCGTGCGGCGTGAATGCGCAGGCAGATCGCCCGGGCCTTTGATCACCGAGGCGCGACCTTTTAAATCGGCACCGGCGCAGAATATTTTGCCGATACCGGTTAAGACGACGGCGCGAATCTCAGGGATCTCAGAAATGTAATCGAGTGCTTCAGTGATTTCGTCGCTTAGGGTGCGCGAAAGCGCATTCACGGGCGCATTGTTCATGCTGAGCACGGCGACGTGGCCAATGATCTCGTACTGGAGTTGGGTAAAGGTTGGCATGTAGGTGATGTCCCTGATTGTGAGTGTTCTAAGCTTAAACACTATTAGAATACAGAAAATGCAGCGATCTTGACGTGCCTCAATCGTTAAAACGGGATAGAGGTCGCATAAACAATAAATAAAGGGACAACCATCATGCAGAAGGCTTTGAGTTGGGTCGCACTGACGTTCTTGGCGATGACCTCGGTCGCGCACGCGCAAACTGCAGCGTATCCGACGCGGCCGATTCGCTTGATCGTGCCGTTTGCGCCGGGTGGGGCTGCAGACCAAATGGCCCGTATGATTAGCGAACCCATGGCCAAAGAACTTGGGCAACCCATCATTGTTGAAAATAAGCCGGGCGGGGGCGCCACCGTTGGCGCAGATCGGAAGAGCGTCGTGTAGGGAAAGAGTGTAGGCTATAGTGT
>CAIYCP010000742.1 GCA_903924715.1 uncultured beta proteobacterium | reverse complement strand
TTGCTGAAAAGTAAGCATGAAGGTTTGAACGCGGCCAAGGCTATTTAATCCGTTATTTTACCGTGCGCAGCCCTTGGTGGTGGCGAGCGGGCACCAAGGGTGCCTTTTGGTCGAGTCGAGGCGTTCTTGGCGAAGTTCTTTGATGAATCGCCTATGATTTAGGTTAAGCCTTGGCTGAGGCGCGCAAGCTTGCCCTGAGAATCTGCGAAAATGGTTCTTTGCCCGTACAAACCATGCGTAGGGCGAGTCACTTACCTCATTTTTATTCGATCCTTTTCATAGCAGGTACCTCTATGTCGGTCATGATTCAAGAAGAAGATTTCGTTTCGTCAATTGCTGATGCGATTCAATTTATTAGCTATTACCATCCGGCTGATTACATCAAGCATTTGGCGCGGGCTTACGAGCGCGAAGAAAGTCCTGCGGCCAAAGATGCCATGGCACAAATTTTGACGAACTCTCGCATGAGTGCAGAGGGCCGTCGTCCGATTTGCCAAGACACAGGCATCGTCAATGTGTTCTTACAAATTGGGATGGACGTTCGGTTCAATACCAAGAAAAATATTCAAGAATTATGTGACGAGGGTGTGCGTCGTGGCTACTTAAATCCAGAAAATCCTCTGCGCGCTTCGGTACTAGATGATCCAATCTTTTTACGTAAAAATACAAAAGACAATACGCCCTGTATCGTGAATGTTGAGTTGGTGCAGGGTAATAAAGTTGAGGTGCAAATCGCTTCGAAGGGCGGTGGTTCTGAAAACAAATCGAAGTTGGCGATGCTGAACCCCAATGATTCGATTGTTGACTGGGTGCTCAAGACGGTGCCAACAATGGGTGCGGGCTGGTGTCCACCGGGCATGCTGGGCATTGGTGTTGGAGGTACGGCTGAAAAAGCAGTGCTGATGGCCAAGCAGTCGCTGATGGAAGATCTGGATATGTATGAGCTGCTCGAGCGCGGGCCAAGCAACAAAATTGAAGAGTTGCGTATAGAGCTCTATCAAAAGGTCAATGGCTTAGGGATTGGGGCTCAGGGCTTAGGCGGTTTAACGACTGTGCTGGATGTCAAAATCAAAACCTTTGCTACGCATGCTGCGTCGTTTCCGGTTGCGATGATTCCAAATTGTGCGGCAACACGTCATGCACATTTTGAGTTGGATGGCTCGGGCCCTGCACACTTGCATCGTCCCTCGTTGTCTGATTGGCCCGATGTGAATTGGGCGCCAAACTATAAGTCTTCTCGTCAGGTTGATTTGAATAAGCTTACGCGCGAAGAAGTCGCAAGTTGGAAGCCTGGTCAAACGTTATTATTAAATGGAAAAATGCTGACGGGCCGTGATGCGGCACACAAGCGTATTCAAGACATGTTGGCCAAGGGTGAAAAGCTGCCTGTCGACTTTCATGGCAAAGCGATTTACTACGTCGGGCCGGTTGATCCGGTGGGCGATGAAGTTGTTGGCCCTGCAGGCCCCACTACCTCGACCCGCATGGACAAGTTCACTGACATGATGCTTGAGCAAACGGGTCTGTTTGTGATGATTGGTAAGTCTGAGCGTGGCGCTGCGACGATTGAATCTATTCGTCAGCACAAGTCGGCCTACTTGATGGCGGTGGGCGGTGCGGCATACTTGGTATCTAAGGCGATCAAAGGGGCTAAAGTGATTGGCTTTGCTGATCTGGGGATGGAGGCGATCTATGAATTTGATGTGGTCGACATGCCTGTGACAGTGGCGGTGGATTCGACTGGGACGTCGGTGCATACGACCGGGCCTAAGGAATGGTCATCGCGGATTGCTGGGATTCCGGTGGTGGCGGCTTAAGGGGTACTTTAGAGCTAGCGTAATTTTTCTGCCGCGAGTTCTCTGAGTTTGACGCGTTGAAACTTTTGGCCGTTGGCGCTGGCGGTGGTTGGGAATTCGTTGACGAACCAAAGGTGTGCGGGGATTTTAAAGGCGGCGAGTGTTGTTGAGATGCTTTTGAGTATTGCAGTCGCGTCTGGGATCGTTTGTTTGTTTGTGGCGATTGCAAAAGCGACTGCGCGGGGTTGGCCGTTGATCTCGATCCCGACGACTTGGGCACTTTCGATTTCGGGTTGATCGGCTAAAACGTGTTCGATTTCGGTTGGATCGACTAAGAAGCCGCCGAGTCGCATCGTGTCACCCATGCGCGATTGATAGACGAAGCTGCCATCGTCACGTAAATAACCGAGATCTCCGGTTTTGAAATAACCGTCTTGGGTAAAGGCATGGGCCGTGGCTTCTGGATTGTTGTAATAGCCTTTGAAGAGGGTGGGCGAATAGATTTCAATCTCGCCAGAAATGCCCGCGGCGCACAGCGCTTGGCTGTCAGGATCGCGTACACGCACGTGGGCCAGTGCGCCGGCTGCTGGGGCGCCGCCGCCTAGTGCGCGCTCTTCAAGTGGTAATGCGGGCTGTTGCGCAGAGAACAGGGCATGTACTTCGCTTGAGCCATACAGTCCACGCATGGGATAACCGCGAGGCGCGAGTGTTTGAGCGAGTTCGATAAAGCGTGCACTGAAGGCGGCAAAGCCAAAAAGTTTAAGTGAGGGAAACGCAACAGGCTCGGGATTTTGTTCAACAAAGCGTCGAAGCATTTCGTCGCTGCCAAAGATATGCGTGATTTGATATTGTCGAATTAATTGACTCGCTGAAGCGACATCAAAAAAATCCATCAGAACAACAGGCATTTTTGCGGCGATGGTGGCGAGTGTGCTGTTTAAACCGTACACCCCGCAAAAAGGAAGCGCAGTCAGTAAGATGTCATTGGGTTCGCCAAAGTGATAGCTCCGCGCAACATGTCTTGCGTGCTCGCTGAGGGTTCTTTGGGTATGCACGACCAGTTTTGGGCCCTTTGTCGTGCCCGACGTTGTAAAAAAAATAACGGGTCGCTCGGCAAGCTTGGCGTCTGGTTGCTTAGGTTGACTGTGCGCGTCGTTGCGTGTCGCGCTTGTTGTGTTTTTGAGCTTGGGCACAAACCGCGTCACGGGTCGATTCAAGAGTTGTGCAGGCGTATGTCCATCTGCGTCGACCATCATAATTTTTTTAAGATGGGCTAGATTACTTGCATCAACATCTTTTATCACTTCGGCAAAATCAATCTTTCGAAAATTCAGTTGAAGGATTAAAAAATTTGCCTGTGAGTTCATCAAAATATAATGCACTTCGTGGGCGCGATATTTTGTATTGACGGCCACCAGTGTTGCGCCTAAACGTGCCAGCGCGAAAAAAATGGCTAACCATTCAACGCGATTGATCAGCCACACCGCGACGCGATCACCGGTTTGAATGCCTTGCTCAGTGAACCAGGCTTCGGTGTCTTGTACGAGTTGCTCAAACTGAAGGTAAGAGATTTGCTGATCGTCTTGGATCAGCATGGTCTCGTTGGGCGTTTGACTTAAATGATGTTGATAGACTGAATCCAACGCGTACGACTGCAACATGTCAATACAGTTCCATCAGGTCTGCGTTATTGCTGAAGGCTTCTGGTGTGCCTTCGCGAATGAGTTGACCGGATTTCATCACAATCACACGATCTGAGATTTTCAGTGCTTCGCGAATGTTCTGTTCAACAATCAGAATCGACATTTTGCGTTCTTGTTGTAGGGCTCTTAAGGGGCCTGCCAAGTCTTGAAATAGTTTTGGTGCTAAACCAATCGAGGGCTCATCCAGTAGCAAACAGCGAGGCTGACCTAACAGCGCGCGACCCAGGGATACCATTTGCTGCTGGCCGCCTGAAAGTGTTCCTGCGCGTTGGGTGTAAAACTTTTTAATCATCGGCAGTACGCCCATCACCCAATCCAGACGGGCGGCTTGCTCGCCCTTGGGGATGCCGTTGGCCCAAAACCCAAGCCGCATGATTTCGGCGACTGTCAATCCGGGAAACACGCCTCGGCCTTCGGGGACAAGAGCGATACTCGCGGCATTCATGCCGCGTGGATCGGGTTTGTTGACGACTTTGCCTTCAAGTGTGAGGGTGCCTTCGGCTAAAGGGACTAGACCGAAAAGGGCCTTCAATAACGTTGATTTTCCAGCGCCATTGTGGCCAATTAAGCAAAGCACTTCGTTGTAGGCGAGGTTGACATTAAAGTTGTCAAGCACGGGTCTGCCACCATAGCCTACGCGCAAGTTTTTGGCTTCGATGAAATTAGCCGCGGTCATGCGCGTTCTCCAAAATAGATCGCGGCGAGATGCGGATCTTTCAAGATATCTTCTGAGCTGCCTTGAGCGAGCAATTTACCTTGATCTAAAAACGCAACACGGTCTGAAAGTTGAATCACGATATCCAGATTGTGCTCGATGATGCAAATCGTAATGCCGCGTTTTGCATAATCTCGCAACAACGTCACAAAACGTTCAAACGAGCGCGGATCAAGGCCAGAGGCGGGCTCATCGAGCAGCCATAGCTTGGCTTGGCTCGCCATGATGCGCGCTAGACTCAAGAATTTGCGTTCGGCGTAAGCAAGGTCGACCGCGCGTTCGTGGCGCTTGTCGATCAATTGTGTTTCAGCCAGAATTTCGGTCACGCGCTGCTCGGCCGCTTTGCGTCCAGCTTGCCACAACCAGCTTCCGCGTTCCATGACGGTCATGATGTTTTCTTCGACAGTCATCTGGTTATACAGACGCAGGTCTTGAAATGTGCGCGCAATGCCTAAGCGAGCAACCTGCCAGGGCTCAACACCCTTTAGCGCTTTACCTAGCCAGTGTACGGTGCCACTGCTTGGAATTAAATGCCCAGTGATCAGGTTAAATAAGGTCGTTTTGCCTGCGCCATTGGGGCCGACCAGCGTGGTGATGACGCCGGCGGGTAAGTCCATGGTGACATCATCAATCGCTTGCAAACCACCAAAGTTTTTATTCAGATTTCGAATCTGCAGCAAGATTTCTTGCCCAACGGCCGAAGTCGTCATGCTGACTTCTCCTTGCTGCGACCGCCGACTAAACCACCTGGACGAAACAGCATCAGTAACACCATGGCTAAGCCATAGATGATCTGTTGAATTGAGCCGAGCTCAGTGGGTGGCAGGAAGGGTAAATAGGTGAGGGCGGCCGGCAACGACATCAATAGTGCCGCACCCACGATGGGTCCAAACAGCGTACCCGTACCGCCAATGATGACCATTGCCATTAAAAGGATCGAGGTTTCAAGCATGAAACTCTCGACATTGATAAAGCTAATGTAAAAGGCGTAGAGCGAGCCGGCGACACCTGCTAGGCCGGCCGCGACTGCGACAGAAAGGGTTTTGATGGCATTGACGTGTTTGCCGTAAGTTTGCGCTGCCGATTCACTATCGCGAATAGCCATTAAGCTTCGACCAAAACTGCCCCGTACCAGTAGTGCAGTGATGCCGACGACGATGCCAAGTACCACCAGCGCCAGTGCTAAAAATGCAGTGTCGTCATTGAAGGTGTAGCCCAGCAGTTTAGGGCGTGGAATCCCGATCATGCCGCCCAAGCCACCGGTGATTGATTTCCACTCAGAGAAAATCGTGACGCCAATCACTTGCAAGCCAAGCGATGCGGCGACAAAGTACTCACCGCGTACGCGTAAAGCAGGCAGTGCGAGTGCCATCGACAACACGGCTGAAATGGCCGCTGAGGCAGCCATGCAAAGCAGTAAAGAGTCAGAGGCGTGCATCGCAATGTAGGCGGTGGCATAGGCGCCAACGCCAAAGAAGATGGCATGTGCCAATGAAAAAATACCCGCGTAACCCATGATGAAATTCAGCGTCAAGGCCAAAATCGCGTTGATGCAAAAAAGTACAGCAATATTTTGTAGATAAGCAATCATGAATTGTTCTCCCTTAAGTCACAATCGCACGGCCGTACACACCGCCGGGCCGAAATAGGATGAACAAGAACAGAATGACGAACGTGACTGCTTCGCTCCATTGAGGATCAATGACCGATAGACAAAGGTTTTCGGCCATGCCTAAGATGAGCCCCGCCATCGCGGCACCACGCAAGCTGCCCACGCCCCCTACGATGGTGGCGGCAATGCTGATCAACATGACGTGGTTGCCCATGGCAGGGTTTAAGCCTGACGTTGCAGCTGTCAAGATTGCAGCAGGCACGACCAAAATTGAACCAATCAAAAATACATATTGCGAAAGCAGGCGCGGCGTTAAACCGTAGACCTCAACGAGAGTTGGGTTTTCGCCCAGCGCGCGTAAGGCGATACCCAGATTGGTTTGTGTCAGTAACCATTGCAGCGCCATAAAGAATATCAGGGCACACAATATGACCACGGCCGCAATCGGTGCGACATATAGTCCGGGCAGCATTTCAAGACTTTTACTTAAGGGGGTTGAAACCGTGACCGCACCCCGATCAAAGATCATTGCGATCAGATTTTGTACGACGATGGCCATGCCAAACGAAGCCACAAAGACCGTAAAAAATGAACCTTCGTGCTTTTGAATACGCGCATAAATCACGCGATCAATCAGAACGCCGAACAGACTGGCCGCAATGGCGGCGGCGAGCGCCGAAACGGGCCAGTTGATGTGTAAGACTGAATAGCACTCATAAAAAATGTAACCGGCGATCGTAAACGTCGCCCCATGCGCCGCATGAAAAATTCGGGTCATGCCAAAAATCAGCGAAAACCCGGCTGCAATGAGCGCATAGAGTGCGCCAGTTTGCAGGCCGTTAATGAAAAGTTGCGCAAACAGCATGAGGCGTTTCCAGATTTAAACGACAGCGGTGACAGATTATTTTGCAGAAAATACGACTTTGGTCGTGCCATCACCAACAATCTCATTAATCTGGATAGGTGCCTTCACAGTGCCATCATCGGCAAACGATACCGTGGCACCGACAAACTCAAAGCTCTTGGTGGCTTTGCGTTGAGCCAGTAAGTTTTCGCCAGTGACCGGCTTGCCTGCTTTTTCGAGTGCTGCAGCAAGTTCGGCAAAGGTTAAGACGGCATTGTAGTAATTCACTACATAGGCACCAGGCTCTTTGTTGTACTTGGCTTTATAGTCCGCCACCACACGCTTGGTAAGCGGATCATCGCGCGTCAGGTTGAGCTGTTGGCCAGAAAAATAAATACCTTTGGCTTCAGGTAACGAAGCGATTGAAGGTGTTGAAAAGGCTGAGTAGCTTGCAATGGTCTGGGTGATGGCGTTGTCGCGCAGCTGTTTCACGAGCTGCACTTGTTGATTGCCATAAGACGCGATGTAGACGACGTCGGGTTTGGTGTCACGTACGCGCGCGGCCACACCAGAAAACTGCTGGGCGGTTGTTGGAATCGAAAAAGTACCAACCATTTCGCCACCCGCGGCTTTGACCTCGGCTGAGAGTTCGGTGACCAGTGATTGTCCAAGCGGATCGTCAACATAAATCATGGCAACGCGCTTTAAACCCTTTTCTTTGACTAAGAAGGGTGCCATGACGCGTACTTCAAAGTTTGCCAGGGGGATGGTGTTCCAGAAGTATTCACCGAGCGTGGCCAAATCAGGGCCTACGCCGCCGCCGTTGGCCATCACTGTTTTAGTGCGTTGACCGACGGCAGCCACTGCTTTTGATACGCCGGTAAAGGCTGAAAGCGCAAACGGCACTTTTGAGACGTTGACGAGTTTGGTGGCTGCGGTGACACCTTGCGCGGGCAGGGCTTGACTGTCTTCATAAATGACCGTGAGCTTGCCCGAAAGTTTTTTGTCTGCATTGATGTGCTCGACCGCCAGATCCACGCCTGTGCCAAATACCTGACCGTATTCGGCGTTTGGACCGCTCATTGGAAAGATTGCGCCAATCGCATAGTCGGCAGCGACGGCTGGCAACGCCCAGGCGGCCTGTGCAAGGGTAAGCCCTAGGATGAATTTTTTCATGAGATTGCTCCTGAGTGTTGTGCGCATAACCCAGAAAGGATCCCGAGTCGCTTGCAACTGTTTTTAATGTGTGCGTTGATCAAAAGAGTCTCAGCGCATTGCTTGCCGCATTCTTTCAGGATTTTGGTTCTGTGTCCAACAGATGGCTTAGGCGTTAGTCTGTATTGCGCTCAGTGGGGCCTGATGTTGCAGAGCAGCATGCCGCCTGCGCCCGAAGTGCTTTTTTATCAACCTTGTTGGTACTGGGTACCCGGGGAAGCGTTGAGATAAAAGCAATGACCTTAGGTTTTTTATAACTGGCAATTTGCTTGCGGCAATGTTCAATCAGTTCGTCTGAGCTGGGTTGTTCACCTCGACACACCACAAAGGCCATCACCGACTCGCCCCACTTCTCATCAGGCACGCCCACGACAGCCGTTTCAAAGACCAAGGGATGAGTGAGCAGCGCTTCTTCGACTTCGCGAGAATAAATATTCTCACCACCCGAAATAATCATGTCCTTCTTTCGGTCAACTAAAAATAAGAAATTCTGCTCATCAAAGTAGCCCATGTCGCCGGTATAGCACCAGCCATCGCGCAGGGTCAGATGGGTCGCCGCTGATTTATTCCAGTAGCCTTGCATCGTGGCTTCTGAACGGATGGTGATCTCGCCCACTTCGTTGCGCGCACAGGCGGTGCCGTCTTCGTGTCGCAAGACGAGTTGACAGCCAAAATAGGGTTGGCCCGCAGAGGCTAAGCGTTTGATGTCTTCGGGTGAGCCTTCGAGCGTGTGCTGGTGCTTGTAAAGGCAGGTACCCAACATGCTCTCGGTCATGCCGTACACCTGCATGAAGATAAGCCCAAATTGACGAATGGCGCGCTTGAGTAATGGGACCGGCATGGGTGCCGACGAATAAATGACCGTGTGCAAAGAGTTCGGTTTGTCGAGATACTCTTGAGGCGCATCAAGCAGCAGCTGAATCATGATCGGGGCCAAGTGAGCCGCGGTGATTGGATCGTGCGCGAGTGCGCTTAAAACAGTATTTGGCTCAAACGCACGGTGCACCGCGACCGCGCCGCCCGACCAGGCGTACGACAAATAAATGCTGACTGCACCAAGGTGATAAAAGGGCATCACCAACAGGGCACAGTCTTGCGGGCTTGCTGCAAACACATTAGAACAACTCTTGGTTTGTTCGACTTGCCCTCGGTGGTTATGCATCACCCCTTTGGGCTGACCCGTTGTGCCGCTGGTGTACACCAAAAAGATCGTGTCTTGTTCGCGCGCATGTAACGCAGGTCGCGTTGTTTGTGCGTGGCTTACTAGGCTTTCATAATCTTTGAAATGAGTGGTCAGCGCGTCCGAAGGGTCGCCTACGCAAATCAATGTCGGAATCGTAGGCAAATTGCCGCAGATTTCTTGGACACGTTCTGCGTACTGTGCTTCAAAAATCCATACCAAAGGTGCGCTGTCTTCAATGATGTGCAGTTGTTCGCGGGCGCTCAGTCTGTAGTTCAAGCCAACGCTCGTGAGCCCGGTGAGACTAGCCGCGACAATTAATTCAAGATATTCAATACAGTTTTGCGCCAGAATTAACACGCGATCTTGACGTCGTAAGCCCAGAGCGCTTAGCGCATTGCCAAGCTGATACGCACGCCTCAAGAGTGCAGCATGGGTGACTTTGCGCCCTTCAAAGTAGATCGCAGTCGAGTTGCCAAATAGCGCAGAATTTCTTTCGAAGATATCGCCTAAGATCACTGAGAACCTTTGATTGTTTGTTTAAGTCAGAAACAAATTCGACGTCAGAACGATGACTGCGCTTATGATACCGTTTGCATGGGCGGCACACAAAGTGTAAGCCTTGAGGTTGAACGTATAGACACGATGAAGAGGTACTTGGATGAATTTCGAGCTGTCCAGTGAAAATAGACTCTTGGCAGAGACCGTACGGCGCTTTATCAAAGAACGGCTGATGCCGCTCGAGGCTGCAATTGATGCCGCAGATGAGATCGATCCGATTGTTCTGCAGGCTTTAAAGAAAGAAGTGATTGCGTTGGGCTTGTTTGGCTACAACATGCCTCAGGTCCTTGGCGGACCTGAATTATCTGTAGCCGCGCAAAGCATGATTGATGAAGAGTTAGGGCGTACGACGATGCCCTTGGCTGAAGCGTTCGGGCACTTGCCGGGATCGTTACGGATGGTCAATGACGACCAGCGTGAATGGTTGGTCAAGCCGCTGATGCGTGCTGACACCACGATTGCGTACGCTTTGACCGAACCGGCTGCGGGTTCCGATCTTTCGGCGATCGCAACGCGTGCAGAAAAAGTTGCTGGGGGCTGGCGCTTAAACGGGACTAAACATTTCATTTCAGCCGCCGAGCATGCGGATCATTTAATTGTTTTGGCGGTCACTGATAGCCAGGCGCCGCTTAAGTCGAGGCTAACCACTTTCATTATCGAGCGTGGTAATCCTGGCTGGAAAACTCTCAGACGCTTTCGCAAGATGGGTTGGCATGGGCATCCCCTGTCTGAATTGGCACTGGATGATTGCTTTGTTTCGGATCGTCAGGTGTTAGGGCAGCCAGGCCAAGGGTTCTTGACGATGATGGCGACGATTAATAACGATCGCCTGATGGTTGCCTGTAAGTGTGTTGGCATTGCGCAGGCGTTAACTGATTTGGCGCTGCCCTATGTACGGCAACGAAAAACATTTGGATCGGCGCTGTCTGAGCATCAAGCGATTCAGTTTATGTTGGCCGACAACGATGTCGAACTTGACGCGGCGCGCTTATTAACGCAAAAAGCGGCTTATTTAGCTGATCAAAAAAATACTGAGTTTCGCATTGCAGCCTCGCGAGCCAAACTCTATGCCAGCGAAATGGCGGGGCGTGTGGCGGATAAGGTCATGCAGATCTTTGGTGGCGCGGGCTACATGGCAGATTTACCCATCGAACGGTTTTATCGCGATGTCAGGGCGTTTCGGATTGGAGAGGGCACGTCTGAAATGCAGCGACTGCAAATTGCCCGACATGTGATTTTGAACTGACTGGGTGGTATTGCTTAAGCGCCCGCTGTCAAAAAATCTAACATTGCTTTGTTGACCGCCTCGGCATTTTCATATTGTGCCCAGTGTCCGGCCCGATCGATTTTTTGAAGCAGTGCCTTGGGCAAAGCGTCTTGTGTGAGTTGCATGCGATCTTGCAGGGTGGGGTAGGCATACTGGTCGTGTTCACCCCACATAATCTGTATGGGGCAATTCACTTTCTGTAGATTCTCGAGCAGGATTGGACTCAGACTCAGCGGGCGGCTATCAAAGCGCGTTTCTTTGATATGAATGCGGTGCATCGCGATCATTTCGTCGGTGATCGACTCTGGGTAGTACAACATAATGGCTTTGAGGTTGTGACGCATAACCTCGTCCTGCGCCTGAATCGAGTCGCCGGCACTGCGCATGCTGCGGGTGTCAATGGGTACCGCGCGTTTGACACCAAATCCAGCGGGCCCCACCACACTCATTTTTTTTAACCGCCGACCGAACCTAAGCGCCAGGCCACTTGAGACCACCGAGCCGAATGAAAAGGCGCCAATCATAAAGGGCTCTTGCGTGAACGAAAAGGTCTGAAGCTGCTCAAAGACATGATCGATGTAGTGATCGGAGTCAACGCCAGGCGGGCAATCCGGCGATGCGCCAAAGCCAGGTAGATCAATGGCCCACACCCGATAGTGCTCGGCGAGGGCTTCTGTATTTCGAATCCAATGCTTTTGCGAACCTGTGCCGCCGTGCACCAGTAAAAGGTTTTCTCCGCGGCCTGTCACGCTATACGAAAGAGTAGGTTGAGTGTCTGACATGTATGTCCGCTTATTTTTTTATGCCTAAAATTTCACTTAACACTTCATCGGTATGCTGCCCCAAAGTCGGAGCGGCCCGACGATACTGCACGGGTGTCGCTGAAAAATTCATGGGGCTTGCTGTCGTTGGGCTTGAACCGCCGGTTGGATGCGGAATATTTTTCCAGATGTCGCGCGCAATGACTTGTGGATGTGCAAAGACCTGGTCAATGGTTTGGATCGGTCCGCAAGGCACGCCGACCGCTTCTAATTTTGCAATCCAGTCATCACGCTCGCCGCCCGCCATGAGACGTTCGAGTATTGGGATCAGTTCGGCGCGATGAATAATGCGCGCGTGGTTGGTCGCAAACTTGGGGTCTGTTCCGTATTGGGTAATCCCAAGTGCCGTGCAGAAGGACCTAAATTGCGAATCATTACCGACTGCGACAATCATGAAGCCATCTGAAGTTTTAAACACCTGATAGGGCGCCACGTTTTGATGCGCGTTACCAGCGCGCGTCGGAGCGACACCAGTGGTCATGTAATTTAGATTTTGGTTCGCGAGCATTGCGATATGGCAATCTAATAAGGCGATATCCAGACGTTGCCCCAAGCCACTGCGGCTGCGTTCTTGAATTGCAGCCAAAATCGCGACCGAGGCATACATGCCGGTGATGATGTCGGTGACGGCTACCCCCGCTTTTTGAGGGCCACCTCCAGGTAAGTCATCGCGTTCACCGGTGATGCTCATCAGGCCACCCATGCCTTGGATCATGAAATCGTAACCAGGCCGTTCGGCATAAGGCCCCGTTTGACCAAACCCCGTGATCGAACAGTAGATCAACGCGGGATAGTCTTCCTTCATGCTTTCATAATCCAGGCCATATTGCTTGAGCCCCCCAACCTTGAAATTTTCAACTAAAACGTCGCAATGCTTGGCAAGTTCTTTGACGAGCTTGACGCCAGCTTCGCTTGCGAGGTCAATCTCAATCGAACGCTTATTACGGTTCGTGCTGAGATAGTAGGCGGCTTCGGCCGTATCGTTGCCGTCTTGATTTTTTAAATACGGTGGCGCCCAGGCGCGGGTATCATCCCCAAATTTTGGGCGCTCGACTTTAATGACGTCGGCACCCAGGTCAGCCAGATTTTGCGTGCAAAAAGGGCCGGCCAAAACGCGTGACAAATCCAGTACCCGGATACCTGCGAGCGGCGCGAGTCGTGTTGACCCGGCCGGTGTATTGCTTTGACTTTGTGTCATAGATTGTTGCTAAGTGAGTTGAAGGCGCGCTTAAGCTTTGATCCCTGCATAGCCGTGGCTTAAGACCATGATATCGCGCTCTTTAACTTTGGCACGAAATCTGATGGCTTCTTTGCCGTCACGCCACATTTCGCAAATCAGTGTCTCGCCTGGAAATACCGGTGAAGAAAAGCGTGTGTCCATTTGCGTTAAGCGCGTCGCATCGTGATCGCAGACGGCCTGAACAATTGCGCGCGCCGCCACACCGTAGGTGCACAGGCCATGCAGAATAGGGCGTGGAAATCCAGCGTTTGCTGCGACTTCTAAGTCGGCATGCAAAGGATTGTTATCTGCGCAGAGTCGATAAATCAACGCCGCTTGAGGCAGGGTGGGCAATTCACAAACCAAATCTGGCGCGCGGTCTGGTGTGGCTTGCAGCGCGGCTGGCGCCTCGTCGCTTTGACTTAAACCACCGTCACCCCGACAGAATGTTGTAGACGCAATCGTCACATACAAATTGCCCTCAGGGTCATGCAGGGTCCGTTCAGATAAGACCAAGGCGCCTTTGTCTGCGCCCTTGTCGATCACATGGGTGATGCGTCCGCGACCAATCACGCGACCAGAGGTCGGCAACGGACGATGAATCTTCAGTCGCTGTTCCCCGTGCACGAGTTTGACCCAGTTCACACCGGCTTTAGGATCTTTCATCCAAAAGCCGGGGTAGCCCAACACCACGGCCATCGTTGGAAACGTCTGCATGTTTTTTTCGTAGACGTATTTCAACTGGTCGCGATTGGTTGGCTCTTGCCCAAAGCCTATGCCGAGCGCATACAAAATACTGTCGTTCTCGGTGTAGGTTTGATCAACCTCTGGAAATTTCCAGTTTTTGATATTGTGATAATCCATGATCAGATTGGATCCCAGTCGATGGCATCGGGCGAGCGATCGAGCGCCATGAAGTGATGGCGCATCGCAGGTGCGGCGATTTCGGCGATCGATTCGGGCGTCCAGCCAGTACTCATGTGCACTGAACGGATCGGACGTGGCTGGCTAAAGAGCATGATTTCGTTTGCGCGCACACCGAAAATTTGACCAGTGACATCTTTTGCTTCTGGGCTTGCTAAGTACACTGCCATTGGGCCAATCTTGTTGGCATCCATTTTTTGTAATTTAGTGACGCGTGCTTTTTCTTCAGGGGTATTAGCTGGAATTGAGCTAGTCATCCGGCTCCAGGCGAAAGGCGCGATACAGTTTGAGCGCACGTTATAACGTTGCATATCAAGTGCGATGGATTTTGATAACGCAGCGATGCCAAGCTTGGCTGCCGAATAATTGGCTTGACCGATGTTGCCAATCAAACCTGAGGTTGAAGTCATATGCACAAAGGCACCTGACTCTTGCTCGCGAAAGTGATTCGCTGCGGCGCGGCTAACAAAAAATGTGCCATTTAAATGGACATCAATCACTTGGCTCCATTCTTCATCGCTCATTTTATGAAACACGCGGTCGCGCAAGTTGCCTGCATTGTTCACAACGATGTCAATGCGCCCAAAGTGCTGAATCGCGGTTTCGATAATGCCGTTTGCGCTGGCACGGGTTGAGACGCTGTCGGTGTTGGGTACGGCCTGTCCGCCAGCCGCGATAATTGCGTCGGTCACTTGTTGCGCAGGACCCGCACCGGCACCTGGGCCTTCACCTGAAAGCGTTGCGCCGATATCGTTACAAACGACTTTCGCGCCGGCCGCAGCCATCGCCATTGCAATGCCGCGTCCAATTCCGCCGCCCGCGCCAGTGACCACGGCGACTTTACCTGCCAACATTCCACTCATTTCATGCTCTCCAGTTCAATCGTTTGCACGATCTATTTGCATGGCACCCGTTGTGCCACAAAAAAATAACCCCTCGTGCAGGGTATTCTATCGCTAACATAGTAGAGTTAATCTGAAGCTCGCGGTGTTCAGCATTTATAAGGTCAGACTTAAGTGATTTGGAATATTGCGTCGCGATTAGTCTTGTATAGAAAATCAGGGATAACCCTAAATAGGTAGATTGCAGATGTCAAATCAAGCGTTTTTTCGAGCTCTTTCTGTCGCGCTCATGGCTGTTAGCTTGGCGACCAGCGGATTCGCGGCCTTTGCCCAAACGCAGGCGAAGTGGCCTGAGCACGCGGTGACCTTTATCGTGCCTTTTCCGCCAGGTGGCCCGGTAGACACGACGGCGCGGTTGACTGCGCAACCCCTGTCACAGTTTTGGTCTGTGGCGACGCCGATTGAAAATAAAGCGGGCGCCGGCGGCATTGTCGGTGCGCTCGCTGCGGCGAAGGCCGCTCCGGATGGCTACAGTTTTTTCTTTGCTGCGATTCATCACGCGATTTTGCCTAACTTAAAACCGAACTTGAGCTACGACATTCAAAAAGACTTCGTACCTGTTGGTTTGACCGCTCGTTTTCCGATTGTGTTGGTGGTGCATCCTAGTGTGCCCGCCAAGACAGTCGCTGAGTTGATCGGCTACGCAAAGGCAAACCCGACCAAGCTGTCGTACAGCTCGTCTGGTACCGGTGGCGGAACACACTTGGCGGGTGAGTTGTTTAACAGTATGGCGGGAACATCCATACAGCACATCCCGTATAAGGGCAGTGCGCCTGCGATGCAAGATCTTGTCGGAGGGCAAGTGCAGGTGATGTTCGCAGACGCGATTTCAGCGTTGCCCTTCATCAAGTCCGGCAAAGTGCGTGCTTTGGCCGTTGGCAATGCCGCACCATCAGCGTTTTTTCCTGAGCTCCCCACCATCGCCGCATCGGGCTTGCCAGGCTATGAGGGGTATTCGTGGACTGGCGTTTTTGCACCTGCAGGGACTGCGCCTGCGATCGTGCAGCGTGTCAATGCGGATATGAACAAGGTGTTGTCTGACCCTAAAACTGCTCAAGCCTTAATGGCTGCGGGCGCTGAGCCCGCGCCAGGCACGCCAGAAGAATTTCGTACATTTCTAGCTCACGAAATTAAAAAATGGGGCGAGACAATTCGAAATGCCAACATTAAAGTTGACGACTAAATACGCTGCTAACGTAGCAGGTCGCGTTTGGCTTGCTCGTACTCAGCGATTAGTTGATCAACCAAGTCATGCACGGGCATAATGCGGTCGATCGCGCCAACGCCCTGGCCTGCGCCCCAGATGTCTTTCCAGGCTTTGGGGCGTAAATCTTTATTTAAGACGACGGTGCCGCCCACTTTGGCGGCCAGCACCTCTTCGGGCTCTATGCCGGCTGCAATAATGCTTGCCTTCAAATAGTTGCCCGGTACCCCAGTGAAGTAGGGGGAGTACAAGATTTCGGCTGCGTCGGCCTCGACAACCATATTTTGATAACGCTCGGGCGCCATGGATTCGTGTGTGGCAATAAACCGCGTGCCTAAGTAGGCAAAGTCGCAGCCCAGGGCGCGAGCCGCCAAAATGTCTTTGCCGTGTGAAATGCATCCCGACAAAATGATTGGGCCATTATAAAACTGACGGATCTCATTGACCAACGCGATCGGATTGAGGGTGCCGGCATGACCACCAGCACCGCTTGCCACCAGAATAAGTCCGTCGACACCTGCGTCAATCGCTTTGCGGGCATGACGCGCATTGGTGACATCGTGCAAGACGAGGCCGCCGTAGGGATGTACGCGATCGACCACTGTGTTTGGTGCATGCAGCGAGGTAATGAAAATGGGTACTTCGTGCTGAGCGCAAATTTCAAGATCGCTTTCCCAGCGAGGATTTGAAGGATGCACAATGAGGTTGACGCCAAACGGCGATACCACGGCGCGCGGGTGCTGCACTTTGTATTCTGCGAGTCGCGACTTGATTTCAGTGAGCCACTTTGGTAGCTCTTCTTGAGGACGGGCATTGAGTGTTGGAAATGTACCGATCACTCCAGCGGTGCATTGGGCCACGACCAGATCCGTACCTGAGACCAAAAACATGGGAGCCCCAATGACGGGGAGGCGAGTTTGGGCTAACAAATGTTGCAAGGTCGAAACGGTGTTCACGGACAGGTCCTGATGATGAGTTAAAACGGTGCTAACAATATTATTGCTGCAGATTACCTTTGATGATGACGCGTTCCCACATTGCGTATTCACGCATAATGCGCTCGTTCAGTTCTTTAGCGTTCACTGAGTCAATCGTATAACCGCCATCTTCGATCGCTTTGCGAAAAGCCGGGTCGTGCTTGACGATTTCAATGGCGTTTGAAAGTTTTGCCACAACTTCTGCAGGTAGGTTTTTAGGGCCGACGACGGCCAACCAACCTACTACCTCATAGTCTGCGATGCCCGCTTCGATCATTGTCGGAACATTTGGCAGACTTGGGTTTCGCTCTTTTGAGGTGACCGCTAAGGTACGCGCTTGCCCGCTTTCGACAAACACTTTGCCAGTGCTCGTGATATCGAACATGAAGGTGATCTTGCCGCTAATCACGTCCATCATCGCAGGCGAGTTTCCTTTATAAGGTACGTGCAGCATTGGCGCATTGGTTGATTGAACCAAAAGCTCGGCTGACAAATGGTTTGATCCCCCAAATCCGGCCGATGCGAACGAAACCTTGTCTGGATTTGCTTTCGCATAAGCAACAAGCTCTGCAACGGTTTTTGCAGGAATCTGCGGCCCGATCAACAGCATATTGGTGTAGTTGACGACCGCACTCACGATGGTGAAATCCTGACGGGGATCAAAGAGTTTGGTGCGTTGAACGATTGGTGAAATCGTCATCGTAGGGCTAGCAATAAAGTTCAGTAGGTAGCCGTCCGGGGCAGCTTTTGCAGTGACGTCTGCGCCAACCATGCCACTGGCTCCTGCGCGGTTTTCGACGACCACCGATTGTTTGAGTTGTTCGCCCAAAAAACGAGCAAACGTTCGCCCGGTTGCATCAACTGGCCCAGCCGGCGGGTAGCCGACGATGAGTTTGACGGGACGTTCTGGCCAGTTCGCTTGCGCATAAGCGAAAGCACTGAGGCAGCTTGACACTAACAATCCGCCCACCACGCGTATTGCAAAGGTGCGGGCATGAGATAACAGCTGTTTTGACATGAGTATTCTCGGTGTTTGATTCAATTGTTTTATTGAATGGTCGCGCCAGAATCTTTGACGGCCTTATTCCATTTGATCAACTCGTTTTCGATCAGCGTGCCAAACACTGCGGGCGTTGAGCCAATGGTCGAGTAGCCGCTTTCTGCTAACTGACTGCGCACTTTGGGCTCGTGAGCGACCTCAGCAAACGCTTGACTGATCCTGTTGATCGCGCTTGCAGGTGTGCCTGCAGGTGCCAGAATGCCGTACCACACCGTGACCTCAAAGCCAGGTAATGTTTCGGCAATTGTGGGCGTGTCGGGTAAGATTTCAACGCGCTTAAGGCTGCTCACGGCAATGGCTTTCAGTTTGCCTGCCTTGACCTGTTGAAACGAGGTCGAGATGCTGTCGAACATGAACGATACTTCGTTGCCTAGCATTGCAATGACAGCCGGGCCGCTGCCCTTGTAGGGAATATGAATCATTTTTGTATCAGTCTGCGTTTTGAATAACTCAACTGAGAGATGGCTCGTATTGCCGTTGCCTGCTGAGGCATACGACAGTTTGTCTGGATTTGCCTTGGCATAGGCGATCAACTCAGGAATCGTGTTGAAAGGCGAGCTTAAGGGCGCAGCCACTAGTAGCGGTAGGGTTGCAACCAGCGAGACGGGTGCAAAATCTTTACGCGTGTCGTACGGCAGCTTAGGGTAAAGCGCATCGTTGATTGCATGCGCGGTCAACACCAGTAAAAGCGTGTGCCCATCGGGCTTGGCGCGGGCCAAGGCGCTGGTCGCAATCGTACCGCCCGCGCCACCTTTGTAGTCAAGGACAATGGTTTGCCCTAATTTTTTTTGTAACTCAGGCAGCATCGGGCGCGCCAACATGTCGGCGCTTCCCCCAGGTGGATACGGAATCAGCAAAGTGATCGGTTGGCTGGTGCTTGCCTGCGCATACACGAAACCGCTTAGGGCCAAGGTTCCTAGACCAAGTACTCGACGCAGACCTAACATGATGTGTCTCTGAAACATTTTGCGTTCCTTTTTTTATGAGTGAGTACCGAGCGTGGGTTAGTTTTGTTTGTATTCTGGATTGCCTTGAGCATTGCGATGAATCATCACTAGCTTATCCGAGATTGCGAGAGGCGCCCCTGTTTTTCTCGCGAGAGTCTCTACCGTGAGGCCTTCAAGCATCGCGCGTACCACAAACCCAGCAGGGGTAACGTCGATCACCGCGAGGTCGGTATAAATATGATCGACAACGCCTGCAGCCGTCAGTGGATACGTGCAAGTTTGCATCAACTTCGGGCTTTGATCTTTTGTAACGTGCTCCATCATGACGATTACTTTGCGTGCACCCACCGCTAAATCCATGGCTCCGCCAATCGCTGCAATCGCATCAGATCCAGCAGTGAGCCAGTTGGCAAGATCACCATTTTCCGCAACTTGAAAGCCCCCGAGTACTGAGCAGTCGAGATGTCCGCCGCGCATCATTGAAAAGGCGATGGTGTGTTCGGTGATCGACGCGCCAGGTAATAAGACGACTGGCGTACGACTGGCATTGATAATATCCAGATCGATTTCATCGCCCGAAGCGGCACCCCCCATGCCTAAAATCCCGTTTTCGCTTTGAAGCAAAATCTCGCGATCAGCAGGTAGGTAATTGGCAACGAGGGTTGGCATGCCTATGCCAAGGTTGACCACAGAGCCGTCAGGTAAATCTTGCGCTAACAAAAAAGCGATTTCGTTGCGAGACAATGGTTTGTAGGGCAGGTCTCCCATCGCACGGCCAGAGGATGGGTTGGATGTTGTGGTGCTCATCGTTCGCCCCCAGTTGCGACAACCGCCTGAACAAAAATGCCGGGCGACATGACTTGTTCAGGATGGATATCGCCCAGTGCGACCACGCGATTGACTTGTGCAATCGAATATTTGGCCGCCATGCACATGACGGGACCAAAATTGCGCGCCGCCCAGCGATAGGTCAAGTTGCCCCAACGATCGCCCAAATGCGCGCGCACCAAGGCAAAGTCAGCATGCAATGGTTGCTCGAGAATGTAACCTTTGCCATCGATGACGCGTTGCTCTTTGCCTTCAGCAACTAAGGTGCCGTAACCGGTCGGGGTAAAAAATGGCCCCAGACCAGCGCCTGCGGCACGTAAGCGCTCAGCGAGCGTGCCTTGTGGCACGCATTCGAGTTCGAGTTGCCCTGCGCGATACGCCGCCAGGAAGGTTTCAGAATTAGCAGGACGCGGGTGCGAGCAAATAATCTTACGAATGCGTTTCGCTTTGATGAGCGCGGCGATGCCAATCTCGAACGTGCCGGCATTGTTGCTGATGATGGTGAGCTCGCGCAGACCTTTGTCCAGGACCGCATGCAAGAGCTCAAGCGGAACCCCCGCCTCGCCGAAGCCACTGGTCATAAGCGACGCGCCGTCTTCGATGGGGGCAATGGCCTCTTCGAGCGACGTTTTTATTTTGTCAAGCATGTTTACTCCATCGTCAGCTTGGCCGCTTCGACGATTTTTCTCCAGCTCGCTTGCTCTTTGTCCATGAATGCGCCGAACTCAGCGGGCGTATTGCCCCCGGGGATGCCGCCCATTTCAGCAAAGCGTTGTTGAATTTCGGGCATCTCAAGCACTTTTTTTGTGGCTTGCTGGATTTTGTTGACAATCTCTGCTGGAGTGCCCGCAGGCGCCACGAATCCGAACCACGCCGTCACGACCATATCTTTAATACCCGCTTCGGCCATCGTGGGAACATCAGGTAGTTGGGGTGAACGTTGTTCACCCGTAATGGCCAACGCGCGAAACTGACCAGAGCGGATAAAGGGAATTGAGCTGGGCAGATTGTCGATCAGAAAGGTGACTTGTCCGCCGAGCAGTGCTGTCACGGCGGGCCCCATTCCCTTGTAGGGCACGTGCGTCAGACTTAAGCCGGTGCGTTGTGTAAACATCTCAGAGGAAAGGTGAGGAGACTGTCCGGTGCCGGGCGAGCCAAACGAATAGTTAGTTTTAGGGTCGTTTTTGATCCCGTCGACAAGCTCTTTGACGGTTTTATAGGGCGACTTACTGTTCACGACTAAAATATTTGGCACAGAAATCACCAGGGTAATGGGTGCAAAGTCGGTCGATTTGTAAGGTAGATTTTTGTACAGACTGTAGTTGATCGCATTGGGCCCGATATTGGCAAAATCAATGGTGTAACCATCGGGGGCTGAGCGCAATAAGGCTTGGGTACCAATAATGCCGGCTGCACCCGCGCGGTTTTCAACGACGACGGTAGTCCCTAAGGCCGCACCGAGTTTTTCGCTTAGCAGACGCGCTGTGATGTCGGTGGTGCCCCCTGGTGCGGCAGGAACAATCAAGGTGATGGGTTTTTCAGGCCAAGCCGCCATAGCAGGGGCCGCGATGCCCAACGCAACGATCGAGTACGCAAAGGCTTTTAGTAAAGTTTTCATAGAGGTCTCCTGAAACATCATTTTGAATGGCTTTGTACTGATTGTAGGGGGATTTGTGCTTCTAGAACGCTGACTTCCAAAATCCGAGAACCCTACCCGGTTTCGGGCGGTAAGATGTTGGATCGAGGAGAAAACCTATGGATCTGACCTGGACTGCCGAAGAACGCGCTTTTCGTAAAGAAGTGCAAGATTTTTTAAAGGCAAAATTGCCTGCTGACTTACGTGCTAAGGCCTTTGCCCATCACCGAGTCACCCGTGAAGACTTTGTGCGTTGGCATGGCATTTTGACTGACTACGGCTGGGGTGCGCCGAGTTGGCCAAAAGAGTATGGCGGCACAGGCTGGAGTCCGCTCGAAC
>CAIYCP010000741.1 GCA_903924715.1 uncultured beta proteobacterium | reverse complement strand
GGGCTTCACCGAAGCGGGTCATTTCGGCGAGCCCGCGCGTAATCAGTGCGGCTCGCGCATTGGTGCCTAAGCCTAAGCCATCGCCCACACCACAGGCAATCGCCATAATATTTTTTAGCGCTCCGCCCACCTCAACGCCCAAGACGTCAGGGCTGGTGTAGACGCGAATATTGCCGCCATGCAGCGCTCGAATCGTAGCCTCGCGCAAGCCAGCACTTTGACTGGCCACGGTCAGTGCGACCGGCAGCCCGCGCGCGACTTCAAGGGCGAACGAGGGCCCTGATAAGACGCCAGTGGGGATATGACTCACGGCGGCAAGCGCTGACAAGGCCACTTCGCTGGGGAGCTCGCCGCTGTCGGCTTCAAGGCCTTTGCAGGTGTAGACGATGCCAGCGAGTCGAGGTGTCAGCAAAGCGAGTTGCTCGGCCAACTGTTCGCAGAGCGCACGCAGCCCAGCCAAAGGAACACCCAAAATCAGTAACCCTGGCGCGACTCCACGTTGGACATGCGCTAAGGCCTGCGACAAACTGGCCGTGCAGGTGAGTGAAGGGGTTAGCTTGATTGCAGGAAGATAGCGCGCGCTCAGGTGCTCAGTGTTGATCGTGTGCGCCAGCTTGGCGTCACGTGCCCAGAGCAGTGTTGGAGCCTGCTTGGTTGCTGCGCACGCTAAGGCGGTGCCCCAAGCCCCTGCTCCCAGCACCGCTACATGCTGTTGTGACGGTGAGGGTGAGAGCGCCCCAAGCTCAGGCGAAGGCGAGTTGGGGTTGTTCAAACTATTGTCGCGTCATACCAGGTGGCAGGATGAGCCCTGAGTCGCCTGCACCGTTTGACGCAGGAGCTGCTTGCGCTGCTTCGGCCATACGTTGTTCAAAAAGCGCCTGAAAGTTGACTTCGGCCAAGTGTAGTGGGGGCAACGAGGTGCGTGTGATCGCATCAGCGATATTGGCACGCAGGTAGGGGTAAAGCATGGTCGGGCACACGATACCCATCAGCGGGTCAAGCTGCTCTGTAGGCACATTGGCGATTTCAAAGACGCCTCCTTGCGTGGCCTCGACGAGGTACAAAACCTTATCGCCGATACGCGTAGTGACAGTGACAGTAATCGTAGATTCAAACACGGTTTCAGCAAGCGCTTGTCCGCCGACATTGATCGCAACTTCAACTTTTGGGCCTTCTTGTTCGAGAAAAATATTCGGTGCATTGGGCATCTCGAGCGATAAATCTTTGAGGTAGACACGCTGCATGTTGAACACAGGAGCGGTGGACTTTTGAGCTTGATCGGCTTGGGCGTTTTGGTCAGACATCATTCACTCTCGAATTTAGTAGGTTTGAAATAATCGGATTGTTAGCCGGTATGGCGATGGTAGAAACAGAGAATATCGCGCTGCAGGTTTGCTTCGCGATTGACCTCAAGCAATTAGCCATTCAGCAGAGACATCAGCTTGCCTTCGCGGTCAAGCGCTGACAAATCATCAAAGCCGCCTACGTGGGTGTCGCCGATGTAGATTTGTGGCACGGTGCGCCGGCCGGTGCGCTCCATCATCAGCGCACGTTGTTCGGTGTCAACATCGATACGAATTTTTTCGATTTCGGTGACGCCGCGTTGGGTCAAGAGCATTTCAGCACGCGAGCAATACGGGCAATAGCCAGTGGTGTACATCACAACTTTAGACATGGT
>CAIYCP010000740.1 GCA_903924715.1 uncultured beta proteobacterium | reverse complement strand
TTTTATTATTGGATGAACCCGCAGCAGGCTTGAACCACGAAGAGTGTAATGAACTTGCTAAGTTATTGAGACAGCTTCAACAGCAGGGCTTAACGCTCTTGTTGGTTGAACACCATATGGCTTTAGTCATGGAGCTCTGCGAGCGTATTGTGGTGTTGGTGCAAGGCGAAAAAATTGCTGAAGGCACGCCGGCTGAAATTGGAGAAAATCCAGCGGTGATCGAGGCCTATCTTGGAGCACCTGATTATGCCCATGCTTAAGGTTGAAAATCTGTCGGTGCGCTATGGCCCCCTTGAAGCCGTACGTGGTATCAGTTTCGAGGTAGAAGAAGGGCAAATTGTTGCCTTGATTGGTTCGAACGGCGCGGGTAAAAGCACAACGCTTAAGGCGCTCATGGGGCTGGTCGAGGTCTCGGCTGGATCCATTCGCATGCAGGGTGTTGATCTGCACACTGAGTCGGCCGCATCGCGCGTGAGCCTTGGTTTGGCGATGTCGCCTGAAGGCAGACGTCTGTTTGGTCGTATGACCGTGTTAGATAACCTCTTAGTTGGTGCGCACTCTGTCAAAGTGCGCAGCAGTATCGATCAATCGCTGAAAGAAATTTATGCGTTGTTTCCACGTGTATACGAACGACGTGCTCAGCTTGCAGGCTCGCTATCGGGCGGTGAACAACAAATGGTGGCGATCAGTCGCGCCTTGATGGCGCGCCCCAAGTTGTTGATGCTGGACGAACCTTCGTTAGGGATCGCACCCAAGATTGTTGCTGAAATTGCCTCCGCCATTGAACGGCTCAATCGCGATGCGGGGGTTTCGATAGTGTTAGTTGAACAGAACGCGCGCTTGGCGCTTAAGCTGGCGCATCAGGCGTATGCGCTTGAGCATGGCGAAATCGTACGAACAGGGAAAGGTGCTGAACTCTTGGCTGATCCGTTTGTGCGCAAGGCATATCTGGGCGTGTAATAAAAAAAGCCGATTGCTCGGCTTTTTTTACTTGCGCGCACCCTCGACGTGTTAGTCGACCAGACCCGCCACCACATTTGAAAAGCCAGAATCTACGTGCAGGATTTCGCCTGTGACGCCAGAGGCTAAGTCTGACAATAAAAAGGCAGCAACGTTGCCGACCTGTTCGATCGTAACGTTGCGACGTAAAGGCGCGCTGGCTTCGACAAATTTCAGAATGCTCGAAAAGTCTTTAATGCCGCTTGCCGCAAGAGTTTTGATGGGACCTGCTGAAATGCCGTTTGCACGAATACCTTCAGGACCAAGATTGGCGGCCAGGTAGCGCACTGAGGCCTCTAGAGAGGCCTTAGCCAGGCCCATCGTGTTGTAGTTGGCTAGCACGCGTTCGGCGCCGAGATAGGTCAGTGTGATGAGTGCGCCATTGCGCCCTTGCATCATGGGCCTTGCTGCTTTGGCAAGTGCCGGAAAGCTGTATGAAGAGATGTCGTGGGCAATGCGAAAGGCTTCGCGCGAGAGCCCTTCTAAAAATTCACCTGCAATTGCTTCGCGTGGGGCGAAACCGATTGAGTGCACCAAGCCGTCTAGACCATCCCAGCATTTTGCAAGCTCAGTAAAGGTGGACTCAATTTGGCTGTCTTCGGCCACATCACAGGGCAACACGATTTTGCTACCAAAATCGGCTGCAAACTCTTTGACACGCTCTTCAAAGCGCTCGCCAACGTAAGTAAAGGCGAGTTCAGCGCCCTGAGTATGACAGGCCTTGGCGATGCCGTAGGCAATCGACCGGTTAGAAATGACGCCTGTAATCAAAATGCGTTTGCCGGAGAGAAAGCCCATAAAAAATCCTAGAAATGTAAAAGGTCAGCGTATTGGATCAGGGACTACAAACTGCATATTAGCTGCGATTGCCAGTTCCCGGAATCCGCAGTTTAGCGCCGACTTTAAGCGCATCGGTCTTTAGATTGTTTAGCGCACGTAAGGCGACTACGGTAGTGTTGTATTGACGCGCGATAGAGTCAAGCGAGTCGCCTTTACGCACCACGTGATCACGAACCTGCTGACTTGTCGCTTGGTTGACTTGACGACCTGCGACTTGCGGTACGGGTGCATTGGCTGTCGCCGGCGCTAATTGAATGCCTTGGCCCGCAGGCCCGGGAATCACGATGATTTGTTCGGCTGTCACACGGGCGTTGGGTTCGATGCGATTCGCTTGTCGCAGGCGTGCCTCGGAGACCCCAAACTTTGCCGCAATTGAACTGAAGGTCTCACCCTGCTTAGCTTCATACGTTTTCCAGGAAGAGAGCTCGCCCTGATATTGCAAGAGGTTGGCATTAAAGATGTCGACCTTATTGCGCGGCAAAATCACGACGTGTTCTTCTTGTGCTGAGATGACGGACTGATTAAATGAGGGGTTCAAGGCCCGAAAATCATCAATTGGCATCTCGGCCAATTGCGCAGCGACGGTGAAGTCGATATTGACCTTTTTTTGTACCGTTACAAAATAGGGGCTGTTATCGACTTGAGGTAATACGACTGCATAGCGTTCGGGATCGGCCACAATGTTTTTGATGGCCTGAAGCTTAGGAACATAATTCAGCGTTTCATTAGGCATGTTCAGCGAAAGATAGTCTGTCGATTGGCCCCTTGCCATGTTGCGCGTGACCGCCTGTTTGACCGAGCCTTCACCCCAGTTATACGAGGCAAGTGCCAGATACCAGTCACCCTGAAACTCAAAGAGGTACTCAAGATAATCGAGCGCTGCATTGGTCGAGGCAATCGGATCGCGCCGCTGATCGTGCCACCAGTCTTGTTTGAGCTTGAACTGAGTGCCGGTGCTTGGGATAAATTGCCATAAGCCAGACGCGCGAGCGCTTGAATAGGCGCTTGGGTTATAGGCGCTTTCAACAAAAGGTAAAAGCGCGAGCTCAGTGGGTAGGCCTCGCCGGTTGATCTCGTCAACGATGTAATAAAGGTATTTGCCCGCACGCTCGGCCATACGATGCATCGCCTCTGGGTGCGAGGCGTAATAGGCGGTCCATTTGGCCGAGAGCGGCGTGTTTAAGTTGGGAATCGCAAAGCCGCGACGGATGCGCTCCCACACATCGAGCGGCGGGATCGTCAAATCGATGGTGCGCGAGGTGTCCTCGGCAACATAGCGGCCTTTTTGATCAAAGCCGGAGCAACCGACCAAGGCAACCAAGCCCAATATACAGAGCAGACGAAAAAGAAGCATTGAACTCAACGAAAATTGTTTTTCCACTCTCGCAGCGCTGCGAATACCTCAACGGGCGAGGTCAGTTCGCGTTGCGCCCAAGTGGTGGCAGCTTGCGCAACGCTGGGTTGTCGCGCGCGTAGAAACGGGTTGCAGGCAAGCTCAAGCTCGATCGAACTTGGAATTGTGGGCTGATCTAAGCGACGCTGTTCATTGGCGTGCGCTTGCCAGTGTTGAAGCGCAAGATTGTCGGGCTCAACAGTTGAGGCCCAACGCATGTTGGACAAGGTGTACTCGTGCGCGCAATACACGCGCGAATCTTTGGGTAGCGCAGCCAGCTTTGCCAGCGACGCGTCCATCTGGGCGGCAGTCCCTTCAAACAAGCGCCCGCAACCCGCTGCAAACAAGGTATCCCCGCAAAACAAAACAGGAACGGTGCCAAAGGTGCCGGCATAGGCAATATGACCCGCCGTATGCCCGGGAACATCTAAAACTCTGAGTTTGAGCTGCAGCGCAGCATCCTCAAAAGTGTCACCCTCGACCATAGGCGTGTCACAAACTGGCAAAACCTCACCCGCGGGGCCCCAAACCTTGGCACCCGTCTGCTCAACAAGCTCGGCGACTCCGCCAACATGGTCTTGATGATGGTGGGTGAGTAAAATAGCGCCAAGCGTAAGCTGTTGTTGTTTGAGCACCTGCAGAACCGGTAGGGCTTGACCTGGATCAATGACCAAAGCCTGGCTGCCATTTGAGACGAGCCAGATGTAGTTGTCGCTGAAAGCGGCGATGGGAGAGATGCCAGGGCTTTGCCCTAAAAATGCAGGCAGGCGATGAGTTTTATTCATTTTTTTGAGAACACGTGTCCAAAGCACAATCCCCTATTGTAAATCTTGCCCAGTGGTTAGAGACCGAACCAGGCCAGTATGTGCAGCGTTGGGAGCAAAATTGCTTCGATAAGATGGTGGCCGACGTCTTTGGCTATCATGCCTTGCAGGTCGGGTTGCCCAGTTTTGACCTGTTGCGGGCAAATCGCATGCCTTTTAAAGCCTATGCTGGCGCTGAGTTACCTACTGTGGTCGCAGCGGATTGGGCGGGGCTCGTGCTGACCGAGCCAGAGCTGTTGCCATTTGATTCACAAAGCGTAGATCTCCTTGTTTTGCCACATGGATTAGAAGCAAGTGCTCACCCTCATCAAGTTTTACGGGAAGTTGAGCGGGTATTGGTGCCTGAAGGTCGGGTGGTGATTTCGGGTTTTAACCCTTGGAGTCTGTGGGGTTTGCGTCATCGCACACCCTATCTAGCGCCTTGGTTGCCCCAACCGATCAGCGCCCAGGTGTCGCTGCCGCGGCTCAAAGACTGGCTCAAATTACTTTCCTTTGAGATCGAACTTGGGCATTTTGGTTGCTATGTGCCGCCGCTGCGCAGCCAAAAGTGGCTTGATCGTTTTGCGTTCACCGAGGCCGCAGGTAACAGATGGTGGCCAGTCTGCGGAGCCGTGTACGTTGTTTCAGCGGTAAAGCGCGTCGCGGGCATGCGTTTAATCACTCCACGCTGGAAAACTGCCCAACCACTGCGCAAAGGAGCGCGTCAAACGGTTGGCGCGGCCCTTCAACAAAAAACGGGTTCAAAGCCCTCATCAAATCCCGCTCAATCTTAAATTTTAATTAGTCGCGTATGCACACTGAAGATACTGTAGAAATTTGGACCGACGGCGCCTGCAAAGGTAATCCGGGCCCGGGTGGTTGGGGCGTTCTGTTAAAACGCGGCGCAGTTGAAAAAACCTTGCACGGCGGCGAGGCCCTGACGACGAATAATCGGATGGAAATGATGGCAGTGATCGAGGCTTTGCGTGCCTTGACGCGTCCGTGCAAGGTCACGCTGCACATCGATTCTCAATATGTCATGAAAGGCATGACAGAGTGGATTCATGGCTGGAAGCAGCGTGCCTGGCGCACAGCCGACAAAAAACCTGTCAAAAATGCAGATCTGTGGGTCTTGCTAGATGGTCTGGTTGCCCAGCACGACATCACCTGGCACTGGGTTAAAGGGCACGCCGGCGATCCGGGAAACGAGCGGGCCGATTTGCTTGCGAATCGCGGAGTTGAAGACGCCCGATCGCGCATGTAAAGTCGCGACACTCACAGGCAAGATCTCGTATGATGCAGGCACACCTCTTTTAAGCGATCGGCACCATGCGTTGGATAATTCTTGATACTGAAACGACGGGTTTAGATCCTGCCTACGGTCATCGCATCATCGAAATCGGTGCGATCGAAGTTGTCAATCGTGGTGTCACAGGTCGCGATTTTCATACATACCTGAATCCCGAACGTGAGAGCGATGCTGGCGCGCTTGAGGTGCATGGTCTGACGACAGAGTTTTTGTCAGACAAGCCACGCTTCAAAGAGCGCGCTGATGAGTTTCTTGCCTTTATTGAAGGCGCCGAACTCATTATTCACAATGCTCCGTTCGATTTGAAGTTTTTAAATGCAGAACTGTTGCGCATCGGACGTGAGCCGGTCACGAACTTTTGTTCGGGTGTTACGGATTCGCTTGTGCATGCCAAGAATTTGCACCCGGGCAAACGAAATTCACTAGATGCCTTATGCGATCGTTATGGCGTATCGAATGCGCATCGCCAACTGCACGGCGCGCTCTTAGATTCTCGGTTACTCGCCGAGGTCTGGCTGGCGATGACGCGTGGTCAAGACAGTTTAATGATTGATAATTTTGACGTACCTGAAACCGAGGGCGTTACTGCCAATGAGCAGCGCCTTGAAGCCTTGAACTTGCCCATTATTTTGCCCAGCGCAGAAGACTTGCAGGCGCACGAAAACTATCTTGCAGCTTTAGATAAAGCTGCAAAAGGCGCGTGTGTGTGGCGTCAGTACGAAGCGGTGCAGAAATAACAGTCAGTTTTGTTTAATAAAATTCATCTGTTGAATTGTTCAAGACCTTTTGCTTATAAAAAAATCAAACTACAACCGGAGATCAGCATGGATAATAAACGTCGTCGCCTATTGCAGGGGTCATTAGGGCTCAGCTTGCCGACGTGGGCGTTGAGTGATGCTCAGGCGCAACAAGGGCTAGCCGCCGCAGGTGGCTATGACTTGGTGATTTTTGGTGGACGGGTAATCGACCCCTCACAAAATATCGACAAGATTGCAGATGTCGCCATCAAAAATGGCCGAGTCGCTTTAATTCAAACGGATATCGACCCTAAGAAGGCGGCGCAAAAAATAGAAGCTGCCGGAAAAATCGTCACGCCTGGCCTGGTAGACCTGCACGCACATGTGTATCCACAGGCTTCTGCGATTGGTTTGCCTGCGGATGAGTTAGCGCAGTTCACCGCGACAACCACCTTTGTGAGTGCTGGCGATGCCGGCGCAAATAATTTTTCAGCCTTTAAGCATTACATCCAAGCGCAGGCCCGTAGTCGGATGTACGCCTTCGTTCATATTTCATCGATTGGCTTGGCGGGTTTTCCCGTTGGTGAAATGAAGAATATCGAATATGCCAACATTGATCTTGCTGCGCGCGTTTTAAATGAAAATCCGGATATCGCACTGGGTATGAAAGTGCGGGAGACGTTGGACGTCGTGGGTGAGAACGGTATCGAGCCCTTACGTCGCGCGCGCGAAGCGGCCGAGCGTTCAGGCGTGAAGGGTGCGCGCGTGATGTGCCATATTGGTAATGCACCAGGCGAGCTAAGTAAGGTGCTTGATTTGTTGCGTCCGGGCGATATTTTGACGCATGCGTATAGCGGTGCTGGTAACAACACAGTGCAAAATGGCAAACTGATTGCTGCGGCACTCGAAGCGAAAAAGCGTGGCGTGATCATCGACGTCGGCCATGGTGGTGGAAGTTTTGATTTCACTATCGCCGAGCCCGCGATGCAGCAAGGCATGACCCCTGATACCATTTCAAGTGACTTGCACGCTTACAGCGGCAACTCGCCTAGCATCCCCTATTTGCCCAACGTGATGAGCAAGTTTTTAACGCTTGGTTTTACCTTGAATCAAGTGGTGGCCATGGCAACGAATCGACCCGGTGCGATTATCAACCGTGAGCCCTTGTTAGGCACGTTAAAGCCAGGGGCTTCGGGGGATGTTGCAATTTTTAATTATGTTGAAAAGCCCGTGACTTGGTTGGACACGCGCGGCAATACGAGGGCAGGGCTATATAGCTTAGAGCCTGTACAAACGATCCGCGCCGGTCGACCCTTTGGCCGACCGTTTCCGTCTCCGTTTGGCTATTAAGCTTGTGTGCTGAGTGCTTAGCTCAGCACGCCAAGAGTTTTACGTTTGATTAACTCGAAATCGATCTGCGCACCAAGACCTGGTGCCATGGGGGCGTGAATCATGCCCTGCGGATCAATTTCGATATCTTGTAACAAGCCGTACTTTTGCGACACGGCGGGCAAGAGCACTTCAAACAGTTCGGTATTTTGCAGCGCCATGATCACATGAAGGTTTGCAAAATTATTCAGCGAGTTACCGCCGTGGTGCACTTCGTAGTTCAAATGAAAGGCCTCAGCCAGATGCGCGGTTTTGATGAGCGTTGTGATGCCGCCCTTGACGGCAACGTCACCGCGTAAAAAATCGGTCGCACGCTCTTTGATCCATGGCGCATACGAATCTAAACCACCTGCGGGATACTCGGTGGCCATGATCGGAATGCTGAGATGTTTTTTCAGTTCAACATAGTTATAGATATCAGCGTCAGCGAGCGGATCTTCATACCAATAAAAGCCGAGCGCTTCAATCGCTTGGCCCACCCGTAACGCGGCAGGGTAGTCGTAACTCCATACCGAATCCAGCATCAAGGTGTAGTCGTCTCCTACGGATTTACGCACAGCTTCGCATACCTTGATATCATCGCGCCAAATTTGTGGTGGATGAATTTTATAAGCAGCCATGTTCAGCGCTTTGTAATGCTGGGCTTCGTCGGCATACGCCTCGGGTGCTTCAAGCACGGCTGAACTGATATAAGCCGGGATACGATCGCGGTATGAACCAAGTAACTGATGAATCGGCAGCCCCGCGATTTTTCCGGCGAGATCCCACAAGGCGACATCCACCGCACCAATTGCACGCGCGGTAGTGGTGCGCACACGTTTCCACATGGCCTTGTATAAACGTTCGCGATCAAGCGGGTTTTGATTTAACAGAATTGGTTTGAGGTATTTAATCAGGCTCGCGCCATCC
>CAIYCP010000739.1 GCA_903924715.1 uncultured beta proteobacterium | reverse complement strand
GCGGTTAAGTGAATGATGGCGTTAGTTGACCCACCAATCGCCAGCAACACACGCATCGCGTTTTCAAAGGCTTTTTCAGTCAACACTTTGTCAATCGTTAAACGTTTGCGTGCAATCTCAACGGCCAACGTGCCGCTTTGCTCGGCGATGCGCATGCGATCTGCAGTGACGGCCGGTGGCGAAGCGCCGCCGGGCACGGTCATGCCCAAGGCCTCGGCAATACAGGCCATGGTGCTGGCTGTACCCATCACCGAACACGTGCCCACGCTCGCCACTAATTGTTTATTGACGTCGGCGATCTCTTCGGCATCAATTTCTTCTGCGCGAAACTTACCCCAATAGCGACGGCAATCCGTACAGGCACCCACGCGCTCGCTGCGATGCGAGCCCGTCAGCATCGAACCCGTAATCAACTGCACCGCAGGCAACCCTGCCGAGGCCGCACCCATCAATTGTGCCGGCACCGTTTTGTCGCAACCGCCAATCAGCACGACCGCATCCATTGGCTGTGCGCGCAGCAACTCTTCGGTATCCAGCGACATCAGGTTGCGCAGAAACATACTGTTAGGCTGCGAAAAACTCTCGTGAATCGAAATGGTCGGAAAATCCATCGGCAAGCCACCGGCCAGCATCACGCCACGCTTCACCGCTTCAATCAACTGAGGCGCATTGCCGTGGCAAGGGTTGTAGGCGCTACCGGTGTTGGTGATACCAATCACTGGACGCTCAAGCGCCGTATCGGTATACCCAGCCCCCTTGATAAAGGCTTTACGCAAAAACAATGAAAATCCGCGATCGCCGTAATTAGCCAAACCCTTTGATATCCCGTCTTCGCTGGCGGCAGGGTTGATCGAGTGACTATTTTTTTTGTCGTCTGAGCTGGACATAAAAGCACCTGAAATTGTGAACGATGCAAAATGGTAGCCTCTTTTACCCAAGCTTGTAATTTAAGCAGTGGCCCTCATTTAATAAACATGACAAAGCCCCTAGCAATGACCACGCCGTCGACCAAGCCCGTTTTAGCTCCCGTGTTGTTTATCTCGCACGGCGCGCCGCTATTTGCAGTTTCGCCCGGCACCTCAGGCCCCGCGTTAACCGCCTATGGCAAACAATTGCAGGCTGCGCACCCGCTTAAAGGCATTGTGATCCTGTCTCCTCACTGGATGACTGAGCGCTTAACGGTCATGCGTAACCCTAAGCCCAAGACGTATCACGACTTTGGTGGGTTTCCGCCCGCGCTCTATGCGCTGCAATACCCGGCCCCTGGGGATATTGAGCTATCGGATCGTGTCCAGGCGCTGCTTGCCGAGGCAGGTTTGAATCCTCTTCACGACCCAGACCGCCCGCTTGATCATGGCGTTTGGGTACCACTCATGCATTTGTTTCCAAACGCTGAGCTTCCGGTCGTGCAAGTCTCGTTGCCCAACGGCTGGGGCCCCGAACAGGTCTTAAAGCTCGGTCAAGCGCTGCAGATTTTGCGCGAACAAGGTATTTTGCTAATCGGCTCGGGCAGCATGACCCACAATTTGGCAGAATTTTTTGGTGGCGACCGCAAGCCTGATCCCTATGTCGAGGCGTTTAGCCGCTGGGTGGAAACCGCCCTAGCCAAAAACGACACCGCAGCGCTGCTCGACTACGTCAACCAAGCCCCGAGCGCCAAACGCGCCCACCCCGGCGACGACCACTTTTTACCCCTGTTTTTTGCTCTCGGCGGGGCAGGTAGCAAGGCGACCCCCACACTATTTAAGCCGTGAGGTGAGATACAGCATGCTGGCCATGGATAGCGTCGTTTTTAGCTAAAACCATCATTTATCCTGCCAGATTTAACACCTGTCGTTAAATTTGGCAGGTTAATGGCTCGGCAAACAGCATTTTGGGCACGCCTTAGCCGAAAAATTGCGCGCAGCTTAACTAAAGTATTTCCGCATAATCGAATTGGGATTGCCGCTTAAGCGTTGGCGCAAAACTGGTTCGGGGGTGCCGCGCTTGATAAAGCGGCCACTGCCGCGCTCGGCGTGTAAGGTGCCGTGTTCAACGACGACGCGTCCGGCGCTGATCACCACTTCAGGCCACCCGGTGATTTGTTTACCTTCGTACGGCGTATACCCCACGTTGTCGTGCAACATGCTGGTTGAGATCGTCACGTTTTTTTCTGGATTCCAGATGGCCAGATCGGCGTCACTGCCCACCGCGATCGTGCCCTTGCGGGGATAGAGCCCGTAGGTCATCGCATGATTGGTGGCCGTCACGGCTACGAACCGTTCGATACTCATGCGTGTTTTCAAGACGCCTTCAGAAAACAATAAAGGCAGACGTACCTCAATGCCAGGCACACCGTTGGCCATATCCTTAAACGTCGTGGCCTCGCCCTTGGGCAGTTTGCCACTCGCGTCGTAACGATAAGGCGCGTGATCGGACGAAAACATTTGCAAGGTGCCGTTGATCAAGCCTTGCCATACCGCCTCTTGCGATTCAGGATCGCGCGGTGGTGGGCTGCAACAAAACTTGGC
>CAIYCP010000738.1 GCA_903924715.1 uncultured beta proteobacterium | reverse complement strand
TGCTTTAGCATCATTTTAGAATCCTTACTTTTTTAATATGGTCTTCGAAAGTGCGTTTGGCGAAGGAATGTTTGTCAGTGTGATCGAAGGAGCTTGCCATAATTAGGTATGGCATCTTCAATGCCACCTTTGCGTAAACAATGCCAGAGCATCGCTTGATTGCTCGAAATAACCGGCGCGTGGATACTTTTTTCGAGTGCGTCAATGATAGAAATTACACGGATATTGGTACAGCTTAAAAAGTAGGCATCTGCATCAGGATGTTTGAGGGCTATGGCTCTATGTTGCCATTCAGAAGGCGAAGCGCTGGGCGAGCCGAGTCCTTTGTCCGGGATGTAGCCTACTTCGTGAAGGACTTGAATGCCGTAATGCGAAAAAAAAGTGACCTCAGCATCGTTGACTGCTTGAGGATACGGAGAAAGCATTACTATTTTTTTTGCACCCAGGGTGTTTAGCGCATCTATTAATGCCTCTGAGGTCGCAGTTGACGCGATCCCGGTGCTGCGCTGGATTCTTTGCGCAATCTTCTGTCCCATTTCTGGGTCGATCGTCGAGGCGGCTGTGCAATGAAACACAATGAGATCGACCTCGGCTGAGGCGAGCAAGGCGGCCGCCTGCTCTGCGTCATTTGTCATTTTTTGTAAGGCGGTCGGATTTGTATCTACAAGGTGTAGGCGGGTGGTATGTACCGAAACGCCTTGTGGCAACATGGCGTTCACATCGGGCTCGGCGACCGTGTTTTTTGAAGCTAGAATCATGCCGATTCGCAGCCTGCTGCCATAAAAATCTGTTGTCATTTCAAAACCTCCCTTACTGTTTTTCCATCCCGGTTGCCTGCACAAGTTTTGTATTTTGTGCAATATCCAACTGAATTTTTTTGACAAAAATTTCAGGGCTCATTCCACCTGGTTCTGAGCCTGTTGCCGCGAGTTGCGCAATGACTTCTGGGTCTTTCAAGATTTTTGCGATCTCGGTTTGCAACTTGTAGACGATTTCTTTGGGTGTGCGAGCAGGTGCTGAGAGCCCATACCAAGAGCTGATTTCAAAACCAGGAAAAGTTTCATGGACCGCGGGCAACTCTGGCGAGACAGGTGAGCGTTGGGTCGACGAGCCGATGGCGATTGGCCTGAGCGTGTTCGCTTTGATGTATGCGACCGCAGCAGAGTACCCAATGAAGGCAAATTGTATTTGACCTCCGAGTAGATCTTGCATGACGGGGATGGCACCCTTGTACGGAACGTGTAAAAACTTGACATCGCCCATCATGGCTAAAAGTTCGCCATCCAGATGGGTCGTGCTTCCTAGGCCTGTCGAACCGTAGGCAAGTTTGCCCGGATTTTTGCGTGCATAGGCAATTAAGTCTGGCACGCTTTTGATCGGCAACTCTGGTTTGACGACGAGTACGATCGTAGGCATTGCTAAGATTGTGACGTGCTCAAAGTCTTCAACGGCGCGATACGAAATTTCTTTTTGCACGGCAGGGCTAATTGTTGTGGGTCCGGCATGTGACAACAACAAGACATAGCCATCGGGCGTACCATTTTTTGCGACGTATTCTGTGCCGACCATGCCGTTTGCACCCGATTTGATTTCGATGATGATCGGTTGCCCCAGTGCTTTTGAAAGACGCTCCATGACGGGCCGAGCGATAGCGTCAGCTGGGCCACCCGCAGGCCAAGGGTTGATAATCCGAATGGGTTTATTTGGATAGTTTTGGGCGAACGCGCTTGACGTTAAGCCCCAGAACATCAATAGTGCAATGAGGCGAAGGAGTGAGGGTTGCAACGTTGACATGATCGTTTCCTCTTCTAGTTGGAGGTTGTTATGAAGTATGCGCTTGGTGCGCCTGGTCAAACAGGGGTGCAACGATTTCTAGCGTGTCTGCCACGCAATTCGGTGAGCAAGCATCAATCATATATCGCCCAGGCAGACTGCGGAGCCAAGTAATTTGACGCTTCGCCAACTGACGCGTGGCGGCAATGGCTTGTTCTGTCGCTTGTGGCAGATCAATTTCGCCTTCTAGCATCGACCAGATTTGTCGATAACCGACACAGCGAACAGACGGCAGATCGGTGTGAAGATCGCCGCGCGCATAGAGCTTTTGCACTTCTTGAACGAGTCCAACCTCAAGCATTTGCTCAAAACGCGCTGCGATACTCTGGTGCAGTAGGCTGCGGTCGAGAGGTTCGAGACTGATCGTGACGGTGGCAACGGGTTCATCAGCGGGTTGAGTCGCGCCGATTAAGGCAGACATCGGTATGCCCCGAATGCGCCAGATCTCAAGTGCACGCGCGATGCGTTGACTATCGTTTGGCGAGAGCCGTTGCGCGGTCGTTGGATCCACGCTTGAGAGCTCAGCGTGCATCGCGGGCCAGCCAAGTAAGGTCGCGCGCGCTTCAAGCTCTTGGCGGATTTCGAGATCTGCAGCGGGAAGATCATTTAAACCGTCACGTAGCGCTTTGAAATACATCATTGTGCCCCCCACTAGCAACGGCAAATGCTGACGCGCGCGAATTTCACGAACGCACTGCAAGGTGTCACGCCTGAAGGCTGCTACCGAATAGCGCTCAGCAGGATCGCGAATGTCGAGCAAATGATGGGGGATTTCAGATCGTTCTTCAACGGAGGGCTTGGCTGTGCCGATATCCATGCCGCGATAGATGGTGGCAGAATCAACGTTGATGATTTCAACGGGCCAGCGTTTCGCGATTGCGCGCGCGACCGCACTTTTTCCAGAGGCTGTTGGCCCAGTCAGGCAGATAAGCGGTGCCTCAGTTGGCAAACTCATTGCCCGCGCAAAAATAATTTATCAAGATCTGTTACGTTCCAGTGAACCCAGGTTGGACGCCCATGATTACATTGGTCTGCACGTTCGGTCTGCTCCATTTGGCGCAAGAGTGCATTCATCTCTTCGATCGTCAGTTGACGATTGGCGCGCACCGCGCCATGGCAGGCCATCGTGGCCAGTAAGGTATTGCGTTGTTCGGTTAGCAAGCGACTCGCACCGATTTGTTCGATGTCGCGCAGCACACCGCGCGCGAGCGCTTCGAGGTCACCACGTGCAAGCATGGCGGGTACTGAGCGCAGGGTCATGGCGTGTGGACCCGCAGGCGCCATTTCAAAACCTAATGCTACCAGTTGCTCTGCACACTCTTCGACTAGCGCGAGTTCTTTGTCTGTCACGCGAAACACAACTGGGACTAATAATGTTTGTTGAGGCAAAGTCTGTGCATCGATTGCTGTTTTAAGTTGCTCATAGACGACACGTTCATGGGCCGCGTGCATATCGATCAAGGCCAGCCCCGAGGCGGTTTGCGACAGAATGTAAATACCATGGACTTGGGCGAGGGCGCGCCCCAAGGGCCATGCCTGATTGTCGTCAGCCAGAGGCTGGTAGAGTGGCTTCCAGTCTTGGGTACGTTCAAATCTGTGGGATGTGGGTTCGCGTAACGTGAGTGCAGCCTGCGCGCCTGGGTTCCATTGGATCGGGCTCGTGTGCGTTGGGCTGGGGTTGGTGTAAATTGCGTGCGCATCCGGCTGCGAAACTTGATGCGTACCCGCTGTGCCAGAGAGGGCTTGCGTAATCGTGTGTGCGACAAAGCGATGGACCGCACCTGTGTCGCGAAATCTGACTTCGTGTTTTGCTGGATGCACGTTGACATCGACTGCGGCTGGATCAATCTGCAAGAAGAGTACAAAAGCGGGTTGACGATCACCGTGCAAGACATCAGCATAGGCGCTTCGAATTGCATGCGAGACGGTGCGATCGCGCACGTGGCGTCCATTGACAAATAAAAATTGGCGATCGGCACGTGCGCGTGCTGCAGTGGGGCGTGTGGTGACGCCCAAGATCGACATCGGGCCGCCTTGGGCCTGAACCTCAATGCCGTGCTCGTTAAATTCAGCACCCAGCACATCACTAATTCGTTGCAAAGCCGATGTGGGTAGCCATTGTCGTACCGCTCGATCGTTATGAAAGACCCGAAAGCCGATTTCTGGAAACGCTAAGGCGACGCGTTCGATCGCGTCAATGCAGTGGCCAAACTCAGTAGGTTCTGCGCGTAAGAATTTACGACGTGCAGGCACTGCATCGAATAGATATTTGACTTCGACGGTTGTGCCCAGTGCGCCTGCAGCGGCGATTGGTTCGGGCATGCCAGTTTCGTAGCGATACGCGTGGTCGGCTTCGGGCGTACGAGAGGTGATCGTTAATTGCGAGACGGCTGCGATCGATGCTAAGGCTTCTCCACGAAACCCCATTGAATCAACGGATTCGAGATCTTCTAGTGAAGTAATTTTGCTTGTGGCGTGGCGAGTAAGCGCCAACGGGAGTTCATTGGCAGGGATTCCGCGGCCATCATCGATGACTGCGATACGACGAATCCCACCAGCCTCAAGCCTGACCTCGATTGTTTGCGCGCCTGAGTCGACCGCATTTTCGACGAGCTCTTTGAGAACGGATGCTGGTCGCTCAATGACCTCACCCGCAGCGATTTGGCTAATCAATAAATCAGATAGAGGGCAAATCGGGCGATGTGTCGACATGGCAGGCGCTACAAGAGAGAAGCCTGCATTTTAAAGCTTTGCGAGCCCCTGTGCTGCTTTCGGGGTGCTTGGGGACAGTACTTCTTTGTTAGGACAGTTGCGCTTAGCCCACTGAGGCAAGATGAGGGTTGGCGGTAAAGTAGCGCGAGATCCCGCCTAGCAACGCGACTGCAAACTTGTCTTGGTCTGCACTGTTGCGCAGCATGCGTTCTTCGTCAGGATTGCTGATGAAGGCTGTTTCTACCAAGTTTGATGGCATGTCCGGTGCTTTTAAGACTGC
>CAIYCP010000737.1 GCA_903924715.1 uncultured beta proteobacterium | reverse complement strand
TCAAGACCGATGTGCAGGGTTCTCAGGAGGCTCTGGTCAATTCACTGGTCAAGCTTTCAACTGACGAAGTGCGTGTCCAGGTTGTTCATGCCGCAGTTGGCGGAATTTCTGAAAGTGATGTCAATCTTGGTATTGCCTCGGGTGCTGTCATTATTGGCTTTAACGTGCGTGCGGATGCAAGTACTAAAAAGCTGGCAGAAAACAATGGTGTTGATATTCGTTACTACAACATCATTTATGATGCTGTTGACGAAGTCAAACTTGCTATGTCCGGCATGTTGTCCCCAGAAAAGCGCGAAGAAATCATTGGCCTGGTCGATATTCGCGAGGTCTATACGATTTCACGTATCGGAACCGTTGCTGGATGTATGGTGGTGGATGGCGTGGTTCGTCGCGATTCGCAAGTACGTTTGCTGCGTAATAACGTTGTGCATTGGTCAGGTTGGCTTGACTCGTTGCGTCGCTTTAAAGACGATGCTAAAGAGGTTAAGTCAGGTTTTGATTGCGGGATCACCTTGCGTGGCAACAACGACCTTCAGGTCGGTGACCAGCTCGAGATCTTTGAAATCAAAGAAGTGGCTCGCTCACTCTGATAGCCTGAATGACACGTCACAAGCAAAAAACTGCGCCGGGTCGTAATTTACGCCTCGCTGACCAGATCCAAAAAGATCTGGCCATTATTATTCAGCGCGAAATTGACATGAGCCGCGCAGGGTTAATCACCCTGTCGGGCCTTGAGTTGACTGCTGACTATGCGCATGCAAAAGTATATTTCACGGTGCTTGGCGCCGAGCCAGAAGTGGCGGCCACACTGCTGAACGAAAAAGCAGGTTGGTTTTATTCACAGTTGTACAAATTACTGCATATTCATACGGTTCCGAACTTGCGATTTTTTCATGACCCCCAGCTTAAGCGTGGCATTGCGATGTCGGCTTTGATTGATCAGGCAAATTTGCCCGGTCAGTATGCGGGCGTTCCCGACGAGCCTGAAGACCGGCCGTAAGGCTATCGTCTCATTCTGGAATTCGATACGATGGCTAAACGACACGGGCGTGTGCTCGATGGAGTCTTGTTGCTAGATAAACCGGTTGGTTTGTCGAGCAACCATGCCTTACAACGTGCCAAACGTGCCATGGATGCTCAGAAGGCGGGGCACACAGGTACGCTCGATCCTTTTGCAACGGGTTTGTTAGTGTGTTGTATGGGTCGGGCCACCAAGATTTCGGGTGCGATGCTCAGTGCAGATAAAGGTTATCGAGCGACCATCGCACTCGGGCAAGAAACAGACTCGGGCGATTTGACTGGCGTGGTGGTCAATCAGGCTGAGCCCGGATTTACTGGTGTGACCCAAGAAGCGTTCAGTGCAGTGTTACAGACGTTTCTAGGCACGCAGCTGCAAATCCCGCCCATGATTTCTGCGCTGAAGCGTGATGGTAAGCCGTTGTACGAATATGCGCGACAGGGGATTGTGCTTGAGCGCGAACCTCGCGAAATTACAATTCGTCATATTGATCTGCTAGCATTCTCGCCGTTATCGGCTGAGATCCAGGTTCAGTGTACGAAGGGCACCTATATTC
>CAIYCP010000736.1 GCA_903924715.1 uncultured beta proteobacterium | reverse complement strand
CCGCCCGAGATCACACCAAGGTCTGCGCGATTTAATCCCGCCGCACGCACACGCACCAATACCTGATCGGCGGTTGGGGTAGGCTTTGTTGCCTCGGTAATATGAAATCCTTCATTCGTTAATACAGCTGCTTTCATGTTTAGTCTCCGGTGTCTGTAAGATTTTTTACTCTAGTCGCACTTCGCACTCATGCCGCCATCGACAATGAGCTCGGTGCCGGTAATGAAACGCGCCTCATCCGAGGCTAAAAATAATACTGCGTTGGCGGTATCTCGGCCATCGCCCATAAATAACATAGGGATGCGTGCCTGCCTGCGCTTTAACAAGCCCTCGGCATCGCCGCCCGCCTGCGCGCCCGCCAACACAGCTTCAACAAGCGGCGTATGCAGCAAGCCTGGCAGCACTGAGTTTACGCGGATGCCTTTTTTGGCATACTCAACCGCAACCACTCGGCCAAACTGTATGACACCGGCTTTTGCTGCGGCGTAACCCACCTGAGGCGCACCCGAAAAGCGAATGCCCGAGGTCGACGAAATATTGACGACTGAGCCGGCACCTTTGGCCTCCATGATGGGCATGACATATTTGCACATCAAAAAAACGGTCTTAAGATTGATGTCGATCTGAGAATCCCAGTTTTCTTCGCTCAGCTCGATTGGGCCGCCGCGCACAGGCCCGCCCACGTTGTTGACCAAGATATCGACTGTGCCGTATTGCTTCAGACATGCAGCCACCAATCCTTGAATCGCTTTACTGTCTGTCACATCACAGGTGTAAGGCGTGACGTCGCCGTCAAACTCTTTGATCAACGCGAGTGTGTCGGTCATCGCAGCCATATCTTTATCCACTGCGAACACCCGCGCACCTTCTTGCGCAAAGCGCATCGCAATCGCCCGACCATTACCCCAGCCCGGGCCGATACAACCGGCACCCGTGATAATTGCGACTTTGTTGGCGAGCCTGCCTTGAGATTGCGTCATACGATATCTTTAAAAAGTCATTAAGGAGTGGTTGAGGTCAAACCGCCATCCACCACGATTGTTTGGCCAGTGATGTAGCGCGCTTCGTCACTTGCTAAAAAGACAACGGTATTGGCGACATCCCACGCATCGCCCATATAACCCGCGGGCACCTGCTTATGACGATGCGCAACAAAGCCTTCATAATCGCCTTTCGCATATTTATCAGCCAAGCGCTTCACGAGCGGCGTAAATACCAAGCCAGGCGCCACGCAATTCAAACGTACGCCACGATCAGCATACAACACGCCTGTTGTTTTGGTCAGTTGCATCAACGCTGCTTTACCGGCCGCATAGCCAACCTGTGGTTTGCCAACATAACGCAAGCCCGCAACCGACGAAATACTGACGATAGAGCCCTTGCCTTGCGCCTCCATGATCGGCAGCACATATTTACAGGCCAGGAACGCGGCTTTTACATTGATATCCATCTGGTCATCCCAGATTTGCTCGCTCATACTGACCGGATCACCGGGCTCAGAGCGACCGACGTTGTTAATCAAAATATCAATACGTCCGTATTGAGCCATACAAGCGTCGACTAGCTTTTTAACTTCGTCAGCTTGCGTCGCATCAGCCGTGATCACGTGTGCAATACCACCCTCATCTTCAATGATTTTTTTTGTTTGTTGGGCCGCTTCGATATTCAGGTCTGATCCAAAGATGCTAGCGCCTTGCCTCGCCAAGGCGACAGAAATCGCCTTGCCATTACCCCAGCCCTCACCAAGCGTGCCGCAACCAGTCACCAAGGCGACCTTGCCATCTAATCTAAACACAGCGATTCCTTATTGATCTTGAAAGATTTTTTACTATATTACCTGCCCAACATCAGCGCAGCAAAAGCCTGCTGTAGCGCCGGATGCCCCGCGTAAAAAACGGTCATCACAGGACCTGTACGCACAATGAGACGCGGCGCGATGAGCCAGCTTAAATAAGGGAAATAAATAAACTTAGCCTGCCGAATATCAGCGATACGGACTTGTTTTTTCCAAAGCCAGGTCTGTTCGATCATCCCTTGCTTAATCGACGTTCGGCTTTTCAATATCCAGTAATAGACAACAAGAATGATCACCAACGCAGCGCCCCAGACGCACGCCGCAGAAAGTGAAAACTCTTGCCAAACCACCAGGCGTGCCGCCCGCGCGCCCCAATAAATCAAGGCACCAACCAGAACAGAGGCAAGCACTTTGATCAACACGGTAAAGGCGGGCCCTTCTACCTCAAGCGGCAAGGGCTGAATGATTTCAGTGCTCTGCTCTGAGGGGCTTGGTGCTGAGTCAGTTTCCGAGCTCAACATATTTCTATTTGCTTTCTTTCATTAAGCCACGCATCAAATCATTGACCGTGTCTTGTTCGCTTTGTGCGTCAGACTGTTGCAGATCGTTTGTAGGGATTTCAATCCGTATCGTACTGAGATCCACTTCCACAGGCTTATCCAAAAATACCGTCACCGTCTGCGGAAAGAAAATCACAATCACCACCAGCAATAATTGCAGAATCACCCAGGGAATAGATCCTAGATAAATGTCGCGCGACAGCACTTTACCTGGCAACGATCCAGCCTTGAACAAGGTATCTGCGGTGCTACGCAAATAAAATAGCGCAAAACCAAACGGCGGATGCATAAAGCTTGTTTGCATATTCACGCACAACAGCACGCCAAACCAGATCATGTCGATACCAAGTTTGTTGGCAACTGGCGCCAGCATTGGCAGAATGATAAAAGCGATCTCAAAGAAATCTAAAAAGAACGCCAAGAAAAATACGAAGACGTTCACAACCACTAGAAATCCGATCTGCCCCCCAGGCAATCCAGACAGGAGGTGCTCAATCCAGAGCGCGCCGTCCACACCCTGAAATACCAGGGAAAAAACACGCGAACCGATTAAGATAAAAACCACCATCGCTGTAATGCGCATGGTGCTCGTCATCCCATCGCGAACAATCTCCCAATTGAGGCGCCCATGAACTGCCGCCAACAAAAAGGCCCCCATCGCGCCCATTGCACCAGCTTCTGTGGGTGTTGCAATGGCATAATTCATGCCGGGTAGGCCGCCCATGCTGCCAAGCACAGCCAGGATCAAGAGCGCCGAGGGGATGATTCCGCGCAAACATTTCTTCCAGAGTATCCACCCGTTCAGTGTTCGGGCAGTCACGGGCAAACCTGGCACGTGGGTCGGCGCAACCTTGGACAGCACAAAGGTATACGTCAGAAAAATCAACACCTGCAAAATCGAAGGGCCCCACGCGCCTTTGTACATATCGCCAACTGAACGACCCAGCTGATCCGCCATCACCACCAACACTAAAGACGGGGGCACCAATTGCGTGATCGTGCCCGAGGCTGCCAGCACCCCAGTGGCGTAGCGCATGTTGTAGCCGTACCGCATCATGACCGGCAGCGAAATCATCGCCATCGCAATCACTTGCCCAGCGACCGTGCCGGTAATCGCGCCCAGAATGAAGCCGACAATAATCACTGAATAACCTAGGCCACCACGAATTGGGCCAAATAACTGGCCCATTGAATCGAGCATATCTTCGGCCAAGCCGCACTTTTCAAGTACGGCTCCCATCAACGTAAAGAAGGGGATCGCGAGCAGCAAATCATTGGAAAGAATGCCAAAAATATTAAGCGGCAAGTTGTACATGAAGGCGGCGGGAAACCAACCCATCTGGATGGCAATAAAGCCACACAACAAACCCAACGCCGATAGCGAAAAAGCAACCGGAAACCCAATCAACATGATCAGGATCAAGCCTCCAAACATCAGAGGCGCAAATTCTTGCATCGTCATTGCAGAGGCCTCTCGTAATGCATATCCATTTCATAGGCGTTGTTGAGCCACGCCACGCGCTTAATGATTTCGGCCAACCCTTGCAAAACCATCAAGGCAAAACCTAAAGGCAGCATCATCATCGCGGGCCAACGTGTCAGCCCACCGGCATTGGGCGAACCTTCACCCGAAGCCAGCATCTGTAGAAATAAGGGCCACGACAAATAAAAGAATAAGACCATCGCTGGCATCAAAAAGAAGATCAAGCCAAATAAGTCGATGTAGGCACGGCTGCGAATTTTAAGCGTGCCGTAGATCACGTCGACCCGCACGTGTTCATTTACGCGCAAGACCTGGGCTGCGCCCAGCATGACGCACGCAGCAAAGAGATACCATTGGATCTCAAGCCAGCCATTCGAACTATAGGAAAACGCGTAACGCATAAAAGCATTACCCGCACTAATGCCCGCGCAAAGCAGCACCGCCCATTTTGCAAACACGGCAAAGAAGTCTGTTAGCCGATCAACAAAACCGGCCACAACAAGCAACTGTTTCATTTTGGCTCCGAGGGGTCTATGGCAAAAAAGGTCAAACACCTTCTATTGCCAATACGCCAACTCGTCATCATAACGAAATGTGCGCCTCAACGCCGAAAACTAGGGGCTTAGTTATATGGGCAGATACCCTAAGAATCGCCCCCAGCCTCGAGAGTTAGCTTAAGTCTTGAACCAGAGAGGCAAGTGTCGCGTCAGGCAGCGTTTCGACATGCATTGGATACTCAGCATGCTCACAGCCCACCATCATTTGGGCACCCGCTAGAAGCGATTTTTTGGCCGCTGCGGGTAGTTCAAATCTTAAAAAATGAACGGCTGAGGTTTTTGCTGAGGTCGAGCGCTCAAGGTCTTCGTTGGCGATCGCGTATATGCGAGGCTGTCCTTCGACCTGAACAAACATCTTATGCTCAACGCCGATGAGTTTTGCCAACGCGATTTTTCGGTCTGCCTCGTTGGGATATTCGAGCATCATGGTGGCTTTAAAGTTTGAGCCGTCGGGCACCAATGGGTTGTAGGCATCAAGCTCACCTTGAATGCCTTCGTCTTCAAATACCTTTTCAACGCGCAACATCTCTTGAATTTGATAACGCATCAAAAATTCATTTTCAAAAATAATGTTTAAGTGCTCGCCCAGTGCGACTGTTCGAAGGCGCCGCTGTTCGATCGCCTGTTTGCGCATTTCAGGACGCGCCTTATGGTACGCCTCGAGCGTCATCAAGCTTTCACGCGTGATTTTAGTCATGATGTTCTTCTCTTCATTATGCTGGAAAGTCATTAATTAAAGTCCGTATGCCTTAGCAATCAAGGTTAAGGGGTGCGCCATCTCTGCGCTCGCTAAACCATTTTCTTTCATGCCCTGTTCGATATGGTGCCCTGCCAATTGGCAATCCGAGCTGATGTAGTTCGGCTCGTTGTTTGCCATTGCTTTGAACACGGGCTTGCCGATCTTCATGGCCGTATCATGAAACTCTTTTTTCACACCCCAAGTGCCAGAATGCCCTGAGCAACGTTCAACCACATTGACTTCAGTGCCTGGCACAAGCTTGAGCATTTCAGCCGTTTTCTTGCCCACGTTTTGCACCCGCGAATGACAAGGGACGTGATAACTAACGTGGCCAAGATCTTCTTTGAAGTCTGTTTTCAACAGGCCATCTCGGTTGCGTGCAATAAAGTATTCAAACGGATCCCACATCGCGTCTTTTACCAACTGCACGTCTGCCTCATGGGGAAACATCAAGGGCAACTCTTGCTTGAACATGAGCGTGCACGAAGGGATTGGAGTCAAGATTGCATAGCCCTCGCGCGCAAGCTTAGCGAGCTTGGGAATATTCTTGTCTTTGTTGGCAGCGACCGCATCCAAATCGCCTAGCTCAAGTTTAGGCATGCCACAGCAGGCTTCTTTATTGACCAACTCGTAAGGAATCTGATTGTGCGTCAAGATCTTAATCAAGTCTTGACCAATGCCGGGTTCGTTGTAGTTGACGTAGCACGTGGCGTAGATCGCGACCTTACCTGGCGTTTTCTCGCCATTTACCACGGGCAAAGCCGCTGAAGGCTTAGCCACCTGCGGAAAAGTCTTCGCGGCATACTCAGGAATCCAAGCATTTTTATCGACGCCAAGTGTGCTTTCCATGACCGATCGCATGACGCCCGTTTTGTTCACGGCATTCACCGCTTCGGTCACGATTGGAATGCCAGCGAACATACCGAGCTTGTCGGTTGACGACAATACGGTATCGCGCAGCGTAGTCTCGCCTTTTTTAAAACTAACGGCCTTGGCGCGCAGCATCAAATGCGGAAAATCTAAATTCCAAGGGTGTGGCGGCACGTACGGGCACTTGGTGACGTAACAAACATCGCACAAGAAGCACTGGTCTACGACCTTTTTGTAATCTTTTTTATCAACGCCATGCACTTCGCCGTCTTCAGTCGCGTCGATCAGGTCGAACATCGTCGGAAACGAACCGCATAAACTCAAGCAACGGCGACAGCCGTGGCACATGTCGAACACGCGTTCCATTTCGGTGTGCAGCTTACCTTCGTCGTAAAAGTCTGGATTCGTCCAGTCTAGGGGGTGACGGGTGGGCGCGTCGAGATTACCTTCGCGATTTGACATGATGAATCCTTATCTATTGCCCAAAAAGGGGTACTTAAAAAGACTGTGACCAGCAGAGCCGGCCACAGGTCTAGCATCAGCGTGTGGCGAAAGAGCACGCTCTTTGCGCCATCACCTGAACAAGCAGACTGACTTAGTCGACCAGTGCGTCGAGCGCTTTCTGATAACGATTGGCGTGTGAACGCTCGGCTTTAGCGAGTGTTTCAAACCAGTCGGCGATTTCGTCAAAGCCTTCAGCACGTGCTGTTTTGGCCATACCTGGGTACATATCGGTGTACTCATGGGTTTCGCCATGAACGGCCGAAGCCAAGTTGTTACGGCTCGTACCGATTGGCAGGCCTGTTGCTGGATCGCCTGAGGCTTCTAGAAACTCGAGGTGGCCATGTGCATGACCAGTCTCGCCTTCGGCGGTTGAGCGAAACAACGCTGCAACGTCGGGTTGACCTTCAACGTCAGCCTTGTTTGCGAAATACAAATAACGACGGTTTGCCTGCGACTCGCCTGCAAAAGCGTCTTTCAAGCACTGTTCTGTTTTAGAACCTTTGAGCTGGGCCATATAGCCTCCTGACTTTTGAAATAGGGAAAAATTGGAGTATCAGCTGCAAATACCGCCTTTAACAAGCGACCGCACCTGACCTCTGGGAGAAGTGTAAGCGGGCTTTATGACCAAGAGAAGTTAAATTTATCTAATTTTTTGATAGTTTTTAGCTATTCAGCCGCCTTTTTGTGCGCTGCCAGGGCCATTAACCTGCGATCCCGCCACAAGCGGCGGGCCATCAGCTGGTCTTTTGGCAAAATCGCCCGCCGTGCGGCCTCGAGTTTGGCAATAATCTCTTCAGACCAGTGGTCGGTTGAAGTCTGCTCGGTCGACATCGCTTGATACATCTCGTCAAACCGGTGTGCATAGTCTGCCAAGCCATCAGGGGCATTTAAATCGATGGTCTCAAAGGGTCCCATAAACGACCACCGCAAGCCTAAGCCTTCACGGATTGTGACGTCTAACCCTTCAGCATCGACATAGCCCTGCTCAACCAACTTGAACGCCTCGCGCAGCAAAGCACCTTGCAGGCGATTCAGGATAAAACCGCGAAGTTCGCGATGAATTTTGACGGGTTTTTGACCGACGCTTTCCATGACATCCCAGGTTTTTTGCACGACAGCGGCATCAGTCCAAGGTGCCCCGCAAATCTCGACCACCGGAATCAAGTACGGAGGGTTCACTGGATGTGCAATCAGACAGCGCGAGCGACCGGGTAAGTTTTCAGTGAAGGCCGAAGCCGGGATGCTTGAAGTCGAGCTTGCCAGCACGGTCGTGGGCGCAGCGACCTTATCCATTTTGGCAAAAATTTCGATTTTCATCTCAACGCGCTCTGGCAAGTTTTCTTGCACATAGTCGACGTCTTTTAAAACCTCTTCAAGCGTGG
>CAIYCP010000735.1 GCA_903924715.1 uncultured beta proteobacterium | reverse complement strand
CCGAATTTGATTTTTTAAAGCTCGCCTCGCCGTGTAGCGTGCGGCGAATTTCCATACCTTTTTGATACAGATCGTCATTCTTCATGCTTGTCTTCCTTTATGGGTTAAAAATTAATTTGCAGCGGCTAAGCCGCCATCAATAGTGATGTAGATACCGGTGGTGTAAGACGACCGTTCTGATGCCACGAACGCAACGGTGTACGCAATCTCTTCAGGCTCAGCGGGGCGACCAAAGGCCATCCCTGACACCATATCAGTCCAGCGCTTCTCATCGCCATAGGTCGCAAGTGCACGTTGCTTATAAAGCTTGGTTAGACGTTCGGTCGCGACCGGTCCGGGGCTGACACCGACGACCCGGATACCATCCTTGTGTGAGCTACCACCTAGAGCACGGGTAAAGGCCATCAAGCCTGCGTTTGCTGTTGAGCCAGCAATATACGAGGAAGTGAGGCGTTCGCCTGCTGCACCAAGAATATTGACAATCACACCCTCGTGACGCGCTTTCATCTTGCGATAGATCTCACGGCAGAGATTGATATAACCAAATACTTTAAGATCCCAAGCCGTGCGCCAGGTATCCTCGTCAACCGTCAGCAAGTCGCCCCCAGGGATCGCACCGGCATTGTTGACCAAGACGTCAATCTCGCCCGCCCAGTCGCTGACTGTTTTGGCTGACCCCTTTGCGCTCAGGTCTGCCGACAAGTAACTCACTTTCACGCCGGTTGCCGCTTTGATCTCATCGGCCAGTTCTTTTAAGGCCGCACCATCACGAGAAACCAAGAGCAGTTCACAACCTTCTTGCGCCAACACCATCGCACATGACTTACCGATACCTTTAGAAGCACCGGTCACAAGCGCGCGCTTTGCTTTAAGTTTTAAATCCACTGATCTCTCCTGGTTGTTTGAACTTCTTTTTTAAATATGTAAATTCTTGAACGTATAAGATGGTACAGAATATTAGCCTTTCGCGTTAGCCGACCCAGAAAGCATCTGCCATAGGGCATCAGAGCGATCCCGCTTAGCCAAGGCCCAAATAGGCTGCAACCGATCAACTTGCTGGGACGCTTTAACGTCTTCGATCGCAACAATACGACTCGCAATCTTCCAAACGCCTTTTCGATATTCCATGCGATCGATGTAACGACAAACAAGCTCAACTACGACCTTTTTGCCAGGCTGCAAAGGTTCGTCACCCAGCCATAATTTGATTGTCTCTAGTGCTTCTTGTCCATAGCGCTGATACGCGACGCAGTAAGTCTCAACAACCGCGACCTGATCACTTAAAAAATCAATCTTACAATTTCCAATGAAATGCATAGACTGCTCAATGGTTTTATGACGACGCTCTAGCCATTCAATAAAACCGTCAACGTTGCCTTTATAACCGCCATGATCGTCATAGGCATCCTCGTGGTAAGCCTCTCGCACCAACCCCCATTCGCAACGGTCAACCCCTCGGCAGTAGGAAACTAATACTTCTTTAATATGCTCTTTATCTAATAATTGTTTCAAGCGTTCTGCAGTGAGCGGATCCATTGAACTCATCCTTTATTTGAGTTGGGAGACATTGCGCGCAGACGTGTGCGCAATAATTCTTTTTGAATTTTTCCAGTAGGTGTCATGGGCAATGCGTCAACAAAATAGACCTCTGCGGGGATCTTAAAGCTGGCAATTTTCCCTTTGCAGTGCCCAATTACCTGTTCTGCCTGCTTAGGCCCAAGCGCCGAAGTCACCATGAACGCGACCGGCACCTCTGAGAGTCGCGCATCTTGCCGACCCACGATCGCAACATATTCGACACCGGGCATGGTCGCAATCAGACCTTCAATCTCAGCAGGTGACACGTTTTCACCGCCGACCTTCAACATGTCTTTCAAGCGCACAACAAAGCGCACGTGACCATCTTCACGCAAGATCCCCGCATCACCACTTTTGTACCACCCGTCTGCATCGAACACCGCGGCGGTGGCCTCAGTCTGATTGTGATATCCGATCATGCGACTGTAGGACCGAACCTGTATTTCACCAATTTCGCCCAGCGCCATGGGCTGCCCTGTTTCAGGATTGATGACCCGTAGTTCAACACCGGGCAAAGGATAACCACTGGCCGCGCAGCGCTGCTCGATACTGGCGCCTTGTGGAGTAATGGTCACCCCGCCCCATAATTCGGTAACGCCGTAGCCAGATAAGGTCGGGCAGACCTTGGTTTGTGCCGCCTGTGCAAGCTCAATGGTTGAATCAGCACCCACGGTTAAGGTACCAAAACGCAAACTGCTGATATCCGAAGGCGTACGCGCCAGCGCTAGCATGAAGTCATTAAAGTGCGCATCAAAACCATGAACGACTGTGACACGATGCTTTGCAATAAGTTCGAGTGCCTGGTCTGCCTGAAAGCCACTCATGATGACTTGAGCGCCGCCACACATCAACGACATGATCATCGAGTAGCTGATGGCATAGACGTGAAAGAGTGGCAAATACGTCAGTTGTATATCGCTCGCTTCTAATTGCATGGCAACTGCGCGATCAAAACACAACTGCATACCATGATGACTCAGCAATACCCCCTTAGGACTGCCCGTCGTACCCGAGGTGTATACGATCAGCGCCACATCGCTTGCGGCAAGCGTGACCGTCGATAAATCAACATCAGCCGTTAATCCTAGTTTCCGAAAAGATTCCCATGACATCGCACCTGGGATACTCGATTCACCCATCATGACGATTCGACGCAAACTTGCAACATGCTCTGTACGCACCAAGCCTTGATCGTCGACGACGATATCGCCAAGTGCGTCATGCAATATTGCATCAAAGCTCACGGGCCCACTTTGCCCAGCAGACACTAACAAAACGCTACCAGAATTTTTTAGCGTAAAAGCTAAGTCTTGTGTGCGATAGCGCGTGTTCAGCGGCACGGCAACCGCACCGAGTTTGATCACCGCAAATAACAGAAACTCAAGCTCTGCACTGTTGGTGAGCCAAAGCGCCACACGATCACCCTTTTGCACGCCCAAGCGTCTAAGCGCCTTCGCGAGTCGCGTTACTTCTTCATCAAACTGTTTATAGGTCCAGCGTTGTCCGTCAAAGATGACCGCCAAGCGTTCGCCCCAGCGCTGAGCAGCAGCCTGAGGCAAATCGCCGATTAAATCGCAGTAGAGTAACGAGTTGGTCATTGAAAAACGTCTAGATGGCGGTCGTGGTGAT
>CAIYCP010000734.1 GCA_903924715.1 uncultured beta proteobacterium | reverse complement strand
CGTGTCCGGCTTTCATGAGGGCGTAAATCTGATATCTTTCAGCTTGGCTGAGGTGTTTGTATTTCATAAGCAACTTAGACTGCCAGGTCAAGAAGCCTTGAATGCTATACATCCTCAGCCACCCAACCATCAGTTAATCAAAGTTGCACTTCGTGCTTGAATTCACCATTTTTTAATTTTAATTGAGGTAAAAAAATGACTCTTTCTATTAATAATTTAACATCTTCTGCTGTGTGGGATTATGAAAACGCTTTTCATTGGTTTTCAGAACAGTCGAGGATTAATAAAATTCTTGCTCACTATGAATTATATAAATTAATTTTAGATTTGCCAGGTGACGTTTTTGAGTTGGGTGTGTACAAAGGTGCTTCCCTGATAAGATTTTGTACTTTTAGGGCCCTTCTTGAGTCTGAGGATTCTAGGAAGATTATTGGGTTTGATTCTTTTGGCCAATTTCCCAGAGAGAGGATATCACTTAGTGATGACTTGGGTTTCATTGATGGGTTTGAGGGAACAGCTGGTGACGGTTTGAGTCAAGATGATCTCTCTGCTGTATTAGATGGCAAGGGGTTTCGTAATTATCAACTTATCAAGGGAAATGTTTTCGATACCGTTCCAGATTATTTGAAGAATAATCCACACATTAAATTAAGCTTGGTTCACCTTGATATGGATGTTAAAGAACCTACAGAGTTTGCTCTTGATATTCTCTTTGAGCGGCTTGTTCCTGGTGGTCTATTGGTTGTTGATGACTATAATGCTGTAGCTGGTGCAACTGAAGCTGTAGACCTCTTCGTTAATAAAAATAGATTATCTTTAAGAAAATTGCGTAATTATAGAGTTCCTTCTTATGTTATAAAGTGATGTTTCATTTAGGTATTTAGTAAATTTTATTAAATAATTTTTTTTTAGTCTTATGAAAATATTTGCACTTATTCCGCTTCGGGGTGGGTCGAAAAGCATTCCCAAGAAGAATATCAAACAACTTGCTGGAAAACCTATGTCTGCCTGGGTGCTGGAGGCGGCAGTGGCTTCTTCACTGATTGAATCCGTATATGTTTCTACAGATAGCGTAGAAGTTGCAAATGTGGTGGATGAACTTTGTTTAGGTGTACATGTCGTACCACGGCCTGAAAAATATGCAACAGATGACGCTTCAACAGAGTCTGTTATGCTTCATTTTATGAGGAATATTAATTTTGATGCACTTGTTACGATTCAAGCAACCTCGCCTTTGCTGAAGACTGAGGACCTTGATAAGGCCATTACAAAATTTAGAGCTGACCAACTCGACGCCCTTCTTAGTGCTGTTCGCACAAAACGTTTTTTCTGGAATGATGATTCCACGCCAATAAATTATGATCCTTCGAATCGTCCTCGCCGGCAGGAATTTCGTGGCACTTTGATGGAAAATGGTGCTTTTTATATTACTCGGCGAGAAATTCTTCATAGATACCAGTGCCGTTTGGGCGGAAAAGTCGGTATTTATGAAATGGATGAATCCACAGCTGTTGAAATTGACGAACTTGAGGATTGGGATCGTGTTGAGCGTTTGCTGCTGATGCGACAAAATAAATAATATTTTTCGAGAAAGCGACTGTGTTTTATTTCGTGCTGTCAAATTAAAAAATCGTCATTAATATTTGGGTCCTAATATATGCGCATTGAAAGAAAAATAAAAGATTATCTGGTATTTTCGGGTTCTAGTATACTAGATGCTCTTAAACAGATTAATGACAATAAATCCCGCATCGTTTTTGTGGTGCAGGATAATGGCGTACTTATCGGCGCGGTAAGTGATGGAGATGTCCGGCGCTGGATGACACAGACTGATGTTTTTGACTTGAATTTGCCGGTTGATCAGGTGATGAATTGCGATTTCGTTTGCCGTCCGGTTGTAGAGCCGCATGCCCTCATTGCTCAGCATTTCGACTTCAAGCGTGACATTATTCCGTTAGTCGATGAGCAAGGGCGCTTTGTTGCTTTGTCGCGCCGATCGGAAGCGAGTTTTCATTTGGGGAATTTTCTGATTTCCGATCAAGGCCCTACATTCACGATAGCCGAGGTGGGAAACAATCACAACGGTGATTTTGAACTCGCCAAGGAACTCGTAGATCTTGCGGTTGAGGCAAATGCCGACTGCGTCAAGTTTCAGATGCGTGATCTCGCAACTTTGTATTCCAACCAAGGCAAGAAAGCTGAGGCGGGCTATGACTTGGGATCACAATACACTCTAGATCTACTCAATAAGTTTCAGCTTAAGAATGATCAACTGTGCCAGATTTTTGATTATTGCAAACATCGTGGCATATTGCCCTTGTGTACGCCATGGGATCTTGTTAGTGTGAATGTGTTAAACGAGTATGGCCTTGAGGGGTTCAAGGTTGCATCTGCCGATCTCACCAACTTCGAGTTGTTGGAAGCGTTGGCCAAAACTGGAAAACCACTGATCTGTTCTACTGGTATGAGTTCTGATGCTGAGATTAGAAGCTCGGTAGGACTGTTGCATCGTTTGGGTGTGCAGTTTGCACTACTGCACTGCAACTCAACTTATCCAACTCCTTTTAAAGATGTGAACCTGAGCTATCTTCCACGCCTGAAACAATTGGCCGGCACGATGGTTGGCTATTCTGGGCACGAACGTGGGTTCGCTGTGCCGTTGGCCGCAGTGGCGCTGGGAGCGCGTATTGTTGAAAAGCACTTTACTATTGACCGAAACATGGAAGGTAACGACCACAAAGTGAGCCTTTTGCCCGAAGAGTTTGCCGAGATGGTGCGGCAAATTCGTAATGTGGAAGAGGCCATGGGCCAGGGAGAGACGCGCGAACTGACTCAGGGCGAGTTGATTAATCGAGAGAATTTGGCTAAGAGCCTAGTCATTAATTGCGATCTGACTCGGGGGCAGATGGTCAAGCGCAGCATGATCATAGTCAAAAGCCCGGGGCAGGGCCTGCAACCAAATCGCATTGATGAACTTGTTGGCAAAGAGGCACAGCGGGATTTCAAGGCGGGCGATTTCTTTTTTGAGTCTGATATTACGCCACAAGTGGCCAAAAAGAAACACTACACCTTTTCCCGGCCCTATGGGATTCCGGTGCGCTTTCACGACTACCGGTCCTTGATCGAGGACATGCGGATTGATTTTGTCGAGTTTCATCTGAGTTATCACGATCTCGATGTGAAGTTGGCAGATTATTTCACAGGCCCACAGCGCATCGGTTTTGCAGTGCATAGTCCGGAACTGTTTGCGAGTGACCACATCCTTGATTTGGCAAGCGGTGATGTTGGCTATCTGGCCCACTCGATTGTGGAACTGAAACGTACTGTTGCTGTTGCTGACCAGTTACGCTCCTACTTCCCTGCGACCCGAAAACCCGTCTTAGTACTAAATGCTGGCGGCTGGTCGCCGCAGGTTTTTTTTCCGGTAGAGGCCCGAGCCGTATTGTACGAACGTGTCGCGTCAGCACTGGGTAAAGTGGACCTCAGTCAGGTTCAACTGGCCATTCAAACCATGCCTCCGTTCCCTTGGCACTTTGGTGGGCAGAGCTATCACAATTTATTCATAGATCCTGATGAAATTGTCGATTTTTGTAATCGAACAGGCCATAAAATTTGCTTGGATATTTCGCATTCCATGATGGCCTGTAATTACTACCATTGGGATTTCAGCGAATTCCTAAAGAAAGTGCTGCCATATGCGATTCATCTACATGTAGTAGATGCGAAGGGGGTCGATGGAGAAGGCGTGCAGATCGGTAAAGGCGACGTGGATTTTGCCATGCTGCGAGATCGGATGAACGAATATGTGCCAGGGGTGCAGTTCATACCGGAAGTTTGGCAAGGGCACAAAAACAAGGGTGAAGGGTTCTGGTCGGCCCTGAGTTATCTTGAAAAAATTGGACTTTGATTGTAAGGTGATCAAAACACATATCGGCTCTCCGTGTTTTTACCAAAATGAGCTTCGTTGAGAGGGGTCTTGATTTTGGAACAGATGTACTGCTGTCAGGTTAATTCATGAATGTATTCAGTTAGTTGTATGGCACACCCCTGTGAAAGAGGGAACTCGCTGTCTGGAAAGACTTGCTGCAGGAGTATCTACTCAAAAGTAGGTCCATTAAAATCTGTCGTAAGGTGCAATTTGAGGCGATCAGTTGCAGATTTTTGATGATGGCGACGACCGCATTGACCGATACAGGAATCTAAATATGACTATTTCAAGTTGGATTGATCCAACGTCAGAGGTCCGCATCACCGTTGGCGGTTGGATATTTAAGGCTCCTATCAAAAATCAATATATCGAACACCCACGAAGTTTTTGGTTGGTATGGAACTATTTTAAAAAGATTGGTGCTCGCTCTGTGATTCAAAAATTGCGATCACGATTAATTGAGGTTGATCGGAATAAAAAAATATATGGAATTGGCTACGGTAATGTTGTGCATGCTCCCGACGGGTTGGGTTTCTCCAGAGGAACCAATGTTGTGTTTTTCGCTACTAACCATAATCCCGAATCCAAGGTTATCAGCTTGCATTATGCCTTCGTAACTGCAATGAATAGCCGATCGAATAAGGAGAGATTAAGTAAAGAGCATATTATTTCTCCAAAGGAAATTCCAGAGGAATTATTTAAATATATTGGGTGGTCACGGTTTTCTGGGTACCCTATCGATATTGATTTACTACAATCAGTTCTACTGCGTCTTGGTCAAATATATTCTGAATTTCTAAACAGTTCGTTCTATGCGATTCCTAGTAATCCTGTAATAGTCGATCACATTAATGTGAATATGTTTGCAAGGGGTAAGCCTACCGCCGTGTTATTTGGTTTGGGGAATTACGCTAAGACAACGATAATACCTAATATCCGCAACCATCTATCACTGCTGCGTGTGCATGAAGTTGATCCAGATCAGCTTGCATTTTTTGGAAAAGAACCTAAGCTCAGCTTAGATTCTTGCCCTGAAGCTAGGGCGGGCTTGTTTTTTGATGCTTGGTTCATAGCTGGTTTTCACCATACCCATACTGATTTGGCAATATCAGCTTTAAAACAGTCTGCATGCGCGGTAATTGAAAAACCGCTTTCAACAACAAAATCTCAATATTTAAGATTTGTACAGACATTAAATGAGATGCCGAACTCTCGTTTTTTTCTTTGCTTTCACAAGCGTTATTCTGAATTACACAGCTTCGCAATGGAAGATCTAGTGGTCTTGCCTGGGGCGCCTATCGATATGCATTGCATAGTTTATGAAATTCCGCTGCCGTCGCTACATTGGTACAACTGGCCTAATAGTGGTAGCCGCCTGATTTCGAATGGTTGTCATTGGTTAGATTACTTTATGTTTATTAATGATTATTGTGATGTTATTGACTATCGAAAGTGGCACCCGCGCGGTGCGGATGTTGTGGTTCAGGTAAAGCTCAGTAATGGGGCGTATTTCTCGATGACTCTGACCGATACGGGCAGCCAACGTTTAGGAGTTCGTGATTATATTGAATTGCGACATGGGGGAGTGACCATCACGATGACTGATGCAGCACGGTACTCCGCTGAAAATCGGCATCGAGTGTTTCGGAAGGAAAATGTGAATCCTCTAAATGCATATAAAAGGATGTACAGGAAAATCAGCCGCGAAATTGCTTGTGGCGGAAAAGGCGATGATCTAATAAGTCTTCGGTCGTCGGAGCTTACCCTTTTGCTGGAGGGGTGCTAAGGTCTGCTAATCCAATTGTGACTCAATTCTAAAGGAGAGGTGCTGTTTGCGAGCTGGAAGCGGGGTTGTGCACATGATTACAGTCTTCTGAACAACTTCTCCGCGAGAAGTTACCCTAATTTGTTCCTGAAGTGGAAATGTTTACATATTCTTAGCTGGGGCCATGGTCGTGCCAGCAAGCTCCTGATTCGAATACTTTTTAAATTTTCCGAGGTTTATTTGAAACAAATTCTCCAATCCCTAAAAACTGGCATGACTAAAATTGCCGTGGTGCCTGTACCGGGCGTCGGCCGAGGGCAATTATTGATTTCAACTTCACATACTTTGGTTTCAGCCGGCACAGAACGCATGCTGATCGAGTTCGGCAAGGCAGGCTGGATAGATAAGGCTCGTCAGCAACCTGACAAAGTCCGAATGGTACTGGATAAGATCGCAACTGATGGTCTGATGCCAACGGTTGAGGCGGTATTTAACAAACTCGACCAACCGTTGCCCTTTGGGTATTGCAATGTTGGTAAGGTTGTTAAAGTCGGGGCCGGCGCGACAGCTTTTGCGGTGGATGACCGGGTGATTTCCAATGGCAAGCACGCCGAGGTGGTTAGCGTGCCATTCAACCTGTGCGCGAAGGTGCCGGATTCTGTTTCGGATGAAGAGGCCGCTTTCACCGTTTTGGGTGCCATTGCATTGCAAGGCATTCGCTTGGTTCAGCCGACTCTAGGTGAAACTGTGGTGGTCACTGGACTAGGTCTTGTTGGTTTGATGACCGTGCAGTTGTTGCGTGCCAACGGTTGCCGAGTTTTGGGGCTTGACTTTGATCCAACCAAGTTGGCTCTGGCTAAATTTTTCGGGGCCGAAGTGGTAGATCTAGCCGCAGGGCAGGACCCCGTTTCCATAGCATCCAGCTATTCGCGTGGGCGTGGAGTGGACGCTGTGATCGTCACGGCATCTACAAAAAGTAGTGAGCCTATGCATCAGGCCGCACTGATGTGCCGTAAGCGCGGGAGAATTGTTCTTGTCGGGGTCACCGGTTTGGAATTGTCGCGGGATGATTTTTTCAAGAAGGAGCTGACCTTTCAGGTTTCTGCTTCCTATGGACCAGGGCGTTACGACCCGAACTATGAGGAAAAGGGGCAGGACTACCCGGTAGGTTTCGTCCGTTGGACCGAACAGCGAAATTTCGAGGCGGTGTTGGACATGATGGCTGATGGCCGTCTGAATGTGAAACCTCTGATTACGCACCGCTTTTCCATTGACGAGGCGGAGAAAGCCTATGAACTGGTGGGTGGGGCAGGCCCTTCTCTTGGCATTTTGCTTACTTATCCCGGACTGGAAATCAATACATCATCAAGAACAGTAAACCTGAAAACATCAAAGGTATCCCGTCCTGTGATGGGTTCTGACAACGCTACCGTCAGCTTCGTGGGTTCAGGTAACTATGCGACAGCAGTGTTGATCCCCGCATTCAAGGAAGCCGGTGCTCATCTTCGCAGTGTAGCGTCCAGCGCGGGTGTGAGCGGTGTGCATGCGGGGCGCAAATACGGCTTCGACGAGACGACCACCGACACAAATCGCCTTTTTGCGGATGAGGCCACCCAGGCTGTTGTAATTACCACCCAGCACGACAGCCATGCCCGCTTCGTTCTGCAAGCCCTGCGGGGCGGAAAACATGTCTTCGTAGAGAAACCTCTTTGCCTGACACTTCCCGAATTGGCGGAGATCGAAGCGACTTATGCAGAGACTAGCAAGCATTCTTCGGGATCTCCTATGGTTATGGTGGGTTTCAACCGCCGTTTTGCGCCTCAGATCCAGAAGGTTAAGCAACTGCTGAACGGGGTGACGGGGCCGAAAGCCTTTGTCATGACAGTGAATGCAGGTGCCATTCCCGCCGACCATTGGACCCATGACCCGGTGGCGGGCGGCGGACGGATTATTGGGGAGGCCTGCCATTTCATTGATCTTCTCCGCTTCCTGGCCGGAGTGCCTCTGGCTTCTTGGCATAAGCTGAGCATGGATTCTCCGACCCATGACACGGTGAGCCTTCAGCTGGGGTTTGCAGATGGTTCTGTCGCAACGGTGCATTACTTTGCCAACGGCAGCAAGGCTTTCCCCAAAGAGCGCCTTGAAGTCTTTGCAACTGGTCGCGTTTTGCAGTTGGACAACTATCGTAAGTTGACCGGATATGGATGGCCCGGCTTTAACAAAATGAATTTATGGCGGCAAGATAAGGGGCAAAAAGCTTGTGCCAATGCATTTGTCCAGGCCATTGAGGGGCGAGCTCCGGTACCTATTCCTTTCGATGAGATTTTGGAAGTCAGTCGGGTCAGCATTGAGTTGGCAGGAACCGCGCAATGAAGTTGGTCGACATCATCGCAGGGGCGCGGCCGAACTTCATGAAGATAGCCCCGATCATCCGTGCCTTTGAAACAAGTAAGGCAGCTGGCGGGCAGCTGCGTTACCGCTTGATCCATACAGGTCAACATTACGACCCGCGAATGTCAGGCGAATTTTTCCGCCAGCTCGGAATTCCTGCGCCAGATGTGAATTTGGAAGTAGGTTCTGGTACCCAGGCTGAGCAAACAGGCGCGATCATGTTGGGCTACGAGCGTCTGCTTATGGATGCGCGCAGCGACATGTGCCTGGTGGTGGGCGATGTAACTTCAACCATGGCCTGCGCCATTGCAGCGCAGAAGTTGCATGTGCCGGTAGCCCATGTAGAGGCAGGCATACGCTCAGGTGACTGGAGCATGCCCGAAGAGATTAACCGCATGGTGACTGACGCCATCACCAACTGGTTCTTCACCACCAGCGAGGTGGCCGGCGCAAACCTGCGCCGCGCGGGGGTGGGTGATGAGCGAATTTTCTTCGTTGGCAACACCATGATCGACACCCTGTTGGCCAATCTGTCATGCCTGCAAAAACCAGGCTTTTTCGATGAGCTGGGGCTGAAGGCGGGTGAGTATTTTGTGGTGACATTGCACCGCCCTGCCAACGTGGACCAAGGTGATGCCTTTTCCCACCTGCTGGCAGCGATTGGCGAGGGCACACGTGGGCTACCGGTGGTGTTTCCTGTTCACCCACGCACTGCGAAAACCCTGCGTGACCTGAACGAGGTGCCGCCGATTTTCAAAATGGTAGACCCTCAGCCCTACCTGGAATTTAATTACTTGGTGAAGCACGCCAAGGCAGTGATCACTGATTCGGGTGGTATTACAGAAGAAACTACTGTGATGGGCGTACCTTGCTTGACGCTGCGAGATAGCACGGAACGCCCCGAGACCGTTACCACCGGCACAAACGAGCTGATTGGTACCAATCCGGCAGCCCTTGGCCCGGCCTTGGATAAGCTGTTTGCCGGCCAGTGGAAAAAAGGTGCCATTCCAGAGAAGTGGGATGGCCGCACTGGCGAGCGCATTGTGCAAGTGCTGGAGCAACTGCTGGCGCACACCCCAACACGGGCCGAGTGACACCCATGGGCTGGTGGAAAGAGGCCGGCCGTTACTGGCACACCCTGAGGCACTTGCGCCCGGTGCAGCTTTACGGTCGTGTGTGGTTTCACCTCTGGAGGCCGAAACCAGATCTTCGCCCAGCACCACTGCTTGCTAAACGATCTGGCCCATGGCATTTACCCGCCAGGCGGCTGCCTTCGATGCCCAGCCCGCGAGGCTGGGTTTTGTTGAATGAGCCGGGCCAACTGGATGAGTTGGGCTGGGACGGCCCACAGCGCCAAAAGCTGTGGCGTTACAACCAGCACTACTTTGACGACCTGAACGCCCTTGGCGCGGCCGCTCGTTTGATGTGGCATTCGGCGCTGGTGAACGATTGGGTGACCCACAACCCACCCGGCCAAGGCAATGGCTGGGAACCCTACCCGTTAAGCCTGCGGGTAGTGAATTGGGTTAAGTGGACATTGAATGGTGCAGCAATGTCTGCAGCCGCCCATCAAAGTTTGGCCGTACAGGTCCGCTGGCTAACCGGCCGCCTAGAAAACCATCTGTTGGGGAACCACTTGTTTGCCAATGCCAAGGCTCTGGTCATGGCAGGGCTTTACTTTGAGGGCCCAGAAGCCGATACCTGGCTAGCCCTAGGGCTGCGCATACTCGCAAGTGAGGTGCCCGAACAGGTGCTGCCCGACGGTGGCCACTTTGAACGCAGCACTATGTACCACGCGCTGGCACTGGAAGATATGCTGGACTTAGTGAATGCCTGTCAATGCTTTGCCAATCGCTTATCACCTGCCCAGCAGCTTCAAGTGGCCGAATGGCCCCTTCTTGCCAGTACGCTGCAAGCCTGGCTGCTGACTATGTGCCACCCCGATGGCGAGATCGGCCTGTTTAATGACGCCGCGTTCGACATCGCACCTAGCGTGGCCGAACTGGTTGGCTATACAAAAAGGGTTTTGGGGAGCGAGGTTACTTGGATTGCGCAGCCCTTAGTTTATCTGAAAGACAGTGGATACCTGCGCCTGGCGCATGGCACGGCCTTGGCTTTGTTGGACGTGGCCCCGGTGGGGCCGGACTACCTACCCGGCCACGCACATGCAGACACGCTGAGCTTTGAGCTGTCAGTGGGAGTCCAGCGTGTGTTGGTGAATTCGGGCACGTCTTGTTATGGGAATAGTGCCGAACGGCTACGCCAACGCGGTACAGCCGCTCACAACACAGTGATAGTGAATGGGCAAGACTCGTCGGAGGTGTGGGGCGGGTTTCGGGTAGCACGTCGCGCCTACCCGCTTGGATTGCAGATTGAGCCGTCAGCCGATGCAACAGCCACAAAAGTGGGATGTGCCCACAGTGGCTATGCCCGCTTGCCCGGAAAACCTGTTCACCATCGCACCTGGCGCATGGATGCACACAGCTTGATCGTGGCTGACCTAGTGCGAGGCCTTCACCAAAGTGCTGAGGCTCGGTTTCATTTCCACCCAGCCGTGCAGGTGCAAACAGGTCCTGGCCAGGTAGAAGGCACTGCCACGCTGCCTGACGGCACAGTGATGATCTGGCAGATAGAACAAGGCCAAGCCCAACTGGAAGCCAGCAGCTGGCAACCCCGCTTTGGTCAGGTTCAGCCCAATGTGTGTCTGGCCGTGCAGCTGGTAAATGGCCGCAGCACCTTTCATTTCCGTTGGGGGCCTGCCAAGGCATGACTTCTTGGACCAAATTCCTATGCACATTCTGTTTTTGACGGACAACTTCCCGCCCGAGGTGAATGCCCCGGCCAGCAGAACTTTTGAGCACTGCCGCGAATGGGTGAACGCCGGGCATCAGGTGACAGTGATTACAGGCGCCCCAAACTTTCCAAAAGGCAAGGTTTTTGACGGCTACCGAAACCGCCTTTGGCAACAGGAAACTATGGCGGGCATCCGGGTCATCCGGGTGTGGACCTACATCACTGCCAATGAGGGTTTTGCCAAGCGTACCCTGGACTACCTCAGCTACATGGTCGCCGGTTTTTTGGCAAGCTTGTTCGTACATCGGGTGGATGTTGTGGTGGGCACATCGCCTCAGTTCTTCACAGTGTGTGCAGCTTACATGACCGGCCTCTTGAAGCGCGTGCCTTGGGTTTTTGAACTCCGCGACATCTGGCCTGAATCAATTCGGGTGGTCGGCGCGATGAAACAGAGTAAGGTCTTGGATCTGCTCGAGAAAGTAGAGCTTTACCTCTACCGTAAAGCCAGTTCAATTGTGTCGGTGACCCACGCGTTCCGGACTTCGTTGATGCAACGCGGAGTGAACGGCGACAAGATCTTCGTCGTGACCAACGGAGTGGATATCAGCCGGTTTTCACCTACAGACAAAGACACCGAGTTGCTGTTGAATTACGATCTGCAAGATAAGTTCGTGGCTGGCTACATTGGCACCCACGGCCTCGCACACGCCTTGGACACACTGCTCGACGCGGCCAAAGCGCTGAAAGCAGCCCCCGACGGTGACCGGTTCCGCATCATTTTGTTGGGCGATGGCGCCAATAAAGCAGCCCTTCGCCAACGCGCGGAGACTGAAGGGCTGGACAACGTCATCTTTGTGGATTCGGTGTCTAAAGATCAAGTAGTTCGATACTGGTCGCTGCTGGATGCGTCGATCATTCATCTGAAGAAAGATGAGCTCTTCACCACCGTCATCCCATCCAAGTTGTTTGAGTGCATGGGTATGGCCATTCCTGTTCTTCACGGTGTAGAGGGTGAATCAGCGGGCATTGTGACGCGTGAAGACGTTGGGTTGTTGTTCGAACCCGAGAACCATGAAGCGCTCATCAATGCGCTACGCCGCCTCGCCGATGACCCAAACTTGCACGCTCGTTATAAAGCCAACGGCCCTCTTGGTGCCAAGCGCTATGACCGTTCATCTCTTGCGGGTCAGATGCTGCAGATATTGAAGGTGCAGGCTGGGGCCTAGGTTATTGTTGTCAAACAGGTGTTGGATGAAGGTATGTTGGCAGCTTCAAATCAAGTGCTCACGCCAACTCCACCGCTGCCTTGAGCAAATTGGGGCTGCTGTAGAGGTAGGCGGCGGTGGTGCTGATGCTGCGGTGCCCGGCCAGCGTCTTGAGCAGGTGAATGGCAATGCCTTGGTTGGCCAAGTGTGTCAAAAACGTTCTGCGGCCGCTGTGGCTGCTGGCCCCTTCCAGGCCCGCACCCTCGTAGATCAGTGCAAATGTCTGCGCCAAGCTGTTGGCATTGAACCCCAGCTTGATGCTTTTTTGGCTTGCGAAGAACGGGTAACTGCGGTCCACGCACTTGGCTTGCGCAGCGTAGGCTTGCAGTTCCGCTTTGAGCTTGACGCTGACAAACACGGTGCGTGCATGGCGGCCCTTGGTCATGTCGGGCAGCAGTCGGATTTCATCTTTTACCAGCCCGTCTGTGGTGGTGACGTCGCTCCAGCGCAGCCCAGCCACCTCGCCAATCCGCAGGCCCGCCCAGTGGGTGAGTAGCATCATGGATCTGTTCCGTGCGGCGTATTTGCGGGTGTTGATGTGCGATAACAATTGGTCTATCTCTGCCTGGGTCAGTGTCTTTGCTTGTGCCATGGTGTGCGTCTCCTTGAATCATGTGTTTGCGTTAACTGCATTGTGTTTTCATATATTTATCTGGACAACCAGATACCGTGTGAGTCCCGCCAGACCTTGGGGTTACCGGTTGTTAGCCATGGCGAAAAGAACAGGTTGTGGATAACTTTTTGGTGGAAATTTTCTTCAATGAAATCAATGCTCAATCACCGAAATCATGGAAAAGCACTGTTTTCATAGATTTTTTGTGGATAACTCCGCTGCGCTGTGGATAACTTTTGCGGCTTGGGCGCTGTAGACCCTACAAGCGTTGATCGCCAGGGCCAGCACCCAGCGCCTTCGGGCACCGGAAACGATGCGCTGTAAAGTGTTTTAGCGGGTGGAAAATGCGGGGCGGCTTCATCGGCTCACATTGATTTGTGACACAGAAGAGCTTTGAGGCTCTTTTTTGCGTTTTGGGGGGGCTGGAGTGTCCATGCACAAGCCCGGAATGGCAGGCTTGTTGATCTATGGGTTACTGCGAAACTTGAAAATCTTTAAAAATAAATTGATTTTTAGAGTAATTAGTGCAAAATAACGTTTTATTAAATCTTCTAAGAGGGTTTTATGTTGATTGACTTCAGAGTCAAAAACTTCCGCTCCTTGCGAGATGAGCAGACCCTGAGCCTCGTTGCAGCCAAGGACAAGTCGCTTCAAGAGCTCAACACCATGGCATCGGGCATCAAGGCTGCCCCGACGCTCCTTCGCAGCTTGGCCACCTACGGGCCAAATGCGGGTGGTAAATCGAACCTCATCAAGGCATTGCAGTACATGCGCGCCGTGGTGACTGAGTCGGCGTCAGTGATGCAGCCTGGCCAAACGTTTAACGTTCAGCCCTTTCGGTTTGAAGCCGCATCGTTAGCCCAGCCAACAGAGTTTGACGTTTCGTTTGTCCTCGATGGTGTCCGCCACCAGTACGGCTTTGAGCTCACAGCCCAACGGATCACCCGGGAATATCTGCTGGTCTACAAGGCTTTTAAGCCCCAGCAATGGTTTGAGCGTCATTACGATGCGGCAAGTGGCAAGGATGTCTACGATTTTGGGTCCGGCCTGAAGGGCCCAAAGTCTGTTTGGGAAGGCGCGACGCGGCCCAACGCGCTGTTTCTGTCCATGGCGGTTCAGCTCAACAGTGAGCAACTGCAGCCGGTTTTTGCTTGGTTTGTGAACCAACTGGCCATCTTCAATGAAATCACCCCCCTGGGCCAGCAATTCTCGGTTGAGATGCTGCGCAAGCCTGAAGGCAAGCGCGCAATCTGCGACTTTTTGACTTCTGCTGATATCAGCATTTCTGACATCGAGGTTGTGACCCGCAAGGTGTCGGGTCAAGCCGTTCATTTTGATATGGCGGCAGGGAAAACTGAGGTCCGCAACGAAGAGCAAGAAGTCAACGAGTTGCTCTTTCATCACGTCACGGACCAAGGCAAGGCGGTGTTCAGCTTGGGTGATGAGTCAATGGGAACCCGAAACCTGCTCTTTTTGACAGGACCAGTGTTGGACATTCTGAACAAGGGAATGGTGTTGGTGGTCGATGAATTGGACAGCAGCTTGCATCCGCTGTTGGTTCGCCGACTGGTGGAGCTTTTTCAGAACCCTAGGGTGAATAAAAAGGGAGCGCAGTTAATTTTCACGACCCATGACACCTCATTGTTAGACCCGGATTTGTTCCGGCGCGACCAAATTTGGTTTGTTGAGAAAGACCGAGACCAGGCTTCAAAGCTTTACCCGTTGTCAGATTTCAGTCCTCGAAAAAATGAAGCGCTTGAACGCGGGTATTTGATGGGACGTTACGGCGCACTGCCGTTTCTCGGTGATTGGGGCGGTTGAGATCCATGGCCCGCGACAACTCACCCAAAATTCGCCAGCGCGCTCAGCTCGAGCGTAAACAGACTCAGCGGGCCAGCTACGACCGTGTTTTGATCGTGTCCGAGGGGAGCAAGACAGAGCCGCTCTATTTCAAGGAAATCAAGAAAGCGCACAGATTACAAACGGCAAACGTGGAAGTTCACCCCAGCGCCCTGGGAACTGAGCCCATACAGGTGGTGCGTTATGCAAAGCAACTGTTTGAGGCGGGTGATCCATACAAGCGCGTTCGTGCCAGAGCCTTTGAGAAGGTTTTTGCGATTTTTGACCGTGATGACCATAAGTCATATTTTGATGCGCTCAAGCTTGCGGGGTCTCTCGATGGCAAGATGCGCAACGATGTCAAACAGCCAGTTGAATTCAAGGCCATCGCATCCGTGCCCTGTTTTGAGTTGTGGCTGTTGCTGCACTATGAGGATATTCGGCATCCGCTTCATCGTGACGAAGTTCTAACGCGCCTCAAACTGCACATTCCGGGCTATGCCAAGGGCGCTGGCGGTAGCTTTGCCATGACAAAGGCAAACTTAGACATTGCCAGCCAGCGTGCACGGAAATTGGCTGCGCTTAGCACCGCGTTCGATGACACCGAGCCATCCACCGATATCGTTGAGTTGGTCGCATTGCTGATTGCGTTTGGTAACTAACAGGGTTGGTGTCTGTGATTGATATTTGGTCACCGTCAAGCCTGCTGTGTTTGCGCTGCGGTTTGTGCATGAGTCAACGAAAAGCCAAGCTTGCATTAAGCCCTAATGGCAGGGTGTTGTTGGCGCTCTGGAGCCGTGGCGTCAAAGAGTTGACAACGACAGAGATCAAGCAAGCGACAGGCGACTGGCCTAAGGACGCGATTGGCAAGTATGCAGGCTTGGTTCCGGCATGGCTTTTCATGGCTGTTCAACAAGCCAACGCGCCGCGCAAATCCGTTAAGTTGTCGCCCCTGTAAATTGGGGTCAGATCCCGATTGTTTTTGAATGGATGAAACGATGACCCAGGTTTTGGTGGTCGGTGGGGCCGGTTACATCGGCTCACACATGGTGAAGATGTTGGGCCGTCATGGTTGCGCTGTGACGACGCTGGACGATTTGTCGTCTGGGCATCGCGATGCGGTGTTGTGCGGTGACTTTGTGCAAGGCGAGATGGGCGACCGCGCTGTGCTGGACGCGGTCTTGTCGCAGGGTTTTGACGCGGTGATGCATTTCGCGTCCTTCATTCAGGTGGGCGAGTCGGTGCAGCAACCGGCCAGGTATTACCAAAACAATGTGGTCAACACGCTGACG
>CAIYCP010000733.1 GCA_903924715.1 uncultured beta proteobacterium | reverse complement strand
GGTGCAAGAAGTACTTGAGGTGATGCAGGCGCTTTCAGTAGAAGGTATGACCATGATGGTGGTCACGCACGAAATGCAATTCGCGCGCGACGTCGCACATCGAGTGATATTCATGGATGCCGGTTCAATTGTTGAACAAGGTCCACCAAAAGATCTTTTTGTAAATCCTCAACATGAGAGAACAAAGCAATTTCTCATGCACTTGAAAGGCTAACCCCTCATGACTACGCACCCTGCCCTTGCGCCCTCATTTGATTTATTACTGAAAGATCTTACGGTACTGACGGGCGACCCTCAACAGCCGCTTATCACCGATGCTGCGATTGGTATTTCAGGCAGCCAATTAACCTACATTGGTCAAGTCTCGTCATTGCCAGAGAACTATCAAGCCAAACGCACCTTATCCTTGCCTGATCGCGTTGTGACGCCAGGTTTAGTCAATGTCCACACCCATGCCATCCTAACCATGGTGCGCGGCGTGGCCGAAGACTTGGGGTTCGCACCCGCGTATACCCCAGGGATTCCGCACGGCCATGACGTGAGCCCTGATGAAGCACGTGCACTCGCGCGTTTAGGTGCGCTTGAGGCAATGCAGTTTGGTTCAACCCTCATCAACGATACCTACGTTCACGCCGACCTAACCATGGAAGCGATGGCCGAGCTTGGGTTGCGCGTTTACTCTTGCGGTCGCATTCACGATGTCGATTTTTCAGGTGTTGCCGATAGCGTCTGGAATCATCACGACGCGATTGGAGAAAAAACGCTCAATGAAGCCCTCGAATTAGCCCAGCGCTGGCGTGGCAAGTACAACGGCCGCACGGGCGTGCAACTCGCCGCACATGCTCCAGACACTTGCTCAGATCGTTTCCTAAAGCGTATCGCCCAAGCTGCAGCCGACCATGATTTACGCGTCACGACGCATCTGGCACAAAGCAAAACAGAAGTTGCACAAATTCGCCGGCGTTCAAACATGACGCCCGCCGAACTGCTTGAGGATGTTGGCCTGCTAAATCATCGACTGACCGCGGCGCACTGCCTATACATGACCGAATCTGATATCGCCCGCGCAGGTCGTGCCGCCATCACCGTCGCGCATATCCCGAAAGGCAATGCAACCGGTGGCACAATGGCGCCCACCCCACAACTCAGAGCTGCGGGTGCCCACCTCGCTTTAGGTACCGACAATATGCACGCCGACATGGTGGAGGTCATGCGCTGGGCGCTGGCAATCGGTCGAATTCAAGTTGGTGCTGTCGATGCAGACTGGCAACCTGCCGATGCACTGCGGATGGCAACCATCAACGGGGCACGGGCCATGGGCCTCGAAGAAAAAATCGGTAGTCTAGTCGTTGGCAAACAAGCTGATTTGGTGGTCTTTGACTTCAGACGCGCGCATCTCACGCCGGCTGTGAACCCGTTAGGCAACATCGTGCACGTTGGTCAAGGGCGCGACGTTGAGCTTGTACTGGTCGATGGCATCATTGTTGTAGAAGATGGTACCGCAAGCTTGGTCGATGCAGAGCAAATCCGGCACGAGGCAAAACGAGCAGCCAATGCATTATGGGCGCGAGCCTCATAACAATTAGCATGCTTTTAATCGCGCCAAGCTAAGCGCCTGCAGCGCGGCGGCTTCAATCGCATCAACCACCGGCACCCTCAGCCGGGGCGCTAGCCAGCCTGCGTAGCCTGCAAGAACAGCTGCACACAACACGATGACATCTGCCTGATAGTCGTCGATCAACACGTCGCACTCTTTAACAAGCGCATCAGTAATTTCTGGAGTCGGGCCACGTTCGTAGGCGGCTGCGATATCGGGTGCATGCCACTTTGCGATCCGATTCGCCAAACCGTAATTAGATGAGAGTTGCTCATACAAAGGTGCCATGTGTGAGCCCAGGGTCAAACACCCCAGACGTTGGCCCATCAGGCAAGCAGTAAATAAACCACCCTCGGTCATGCCCACCACGGGGATTGGCAACTTTGCCCGAACCACCTGCAACGCGGTATCCATCGACACCCCTAATACAACCGCGTCGTAGCCACCATGCTGGCTGCTGGCCATTTCAAGCATTGAACGTTCGGCAACTAAGTTATCTTCGGCGCCACGAATGATTGCAGGGCCTGTTCGCGCAGTGAGGCCGATCACCTGCGCGTCAGCACCCACCGCTTTTTGCGCCTGGGCGACTAGCGCGTCCGTAATGCGTTGCGTCGTATTTGGGTTAATGAGCAATATTTTCATGGTCGCGCGTCGAAGGTTATGTGGTACCTCATCATAAAGCTTGTTTGCGCAATCCATCAGCCTGAGCCCGAAAAGGGCGGGTATGCTAAATTTCGTGAATGTCTCTATTCAAGCGTTCGGTTGTCTCTGAAATCGCCAATCACTTCAGCGTGGTGCTGTCGACTTTGATTGTGGTTTGGCTTAGTGTGGTGCTGGTACGCTTACTCGGTGAGGCGGCCGCAGGGCGAATTGGCTCGGACGTCGTGGTGGGCTTAGCGACTTTTACACTGATCGCTGCGCTCCCTATTATTTTGACGGTCTCTATTTTTATTGGCGTACTGACCACCGTCACCCGCAATTATCGTGAATCCGAGATGGTCGTCTGGTTCTCAAGTGGCCTGTCTCTAGTCAACTGGGTCAACCCCGTGTTGCGTATTGCGATTCCGATTGCCGCAATCATTTCTTTTTTAACGCTTTACGCAACTCCCTGGGCCAATCGACAGATTGGCGAATACCGCGCGCGCTACGAAATGCGCTCTGATCTGTCAAAAATCACACCTGGGCAATTTTTAGAAACCGAGCAAGGGGCGCGTGTATTTTTTGTCGAAGGTACGACCAATGTCACCGATAACCCTTTGGGTCAGGTGTTTATGCGCCTGCTGGATCCTGACTGGTTGACCTTGATCACTTCGGCATCTGCGCAAATTGAAACCGAAGAAAATGGCGATCGTTTTTTAGTATTAGGTGCGGGTCATCGCTACGATCTGAAACCCTCAACCTCTGAAATGCGCTTTGCGGAGTTTGACGCGTTTGGCGTTCGTATCGAAAGCAAAAATGCTGAAGAGTCACTTGAAAAAGCGCGTGCGAGCACACTCGAAAGTCGCAGATCACGGCCCACGGGCTTGCTGATTCGCGACAGAGAAAACAGCTCGTATGGTCAGATCATGTGGCGCATGGCGTTGCCCTTGGCCGCACTTAATCTAGCCCTGATGGCGATACCGCTCGGCGCGGTGAATCCACGCATCGGACGCTCGGGTGACCTGTTGATCGCGGGCCTGGTCGCCATGCTTTACATGAATCTGATCAATATCACGCAGGGGTGGATCATTCATGGAAAATTACGCTTTGTCATCGGCGTATGGCTCATTCATGCGATATTCGGCGCTTTCACGGTATTACTCTTATGGCATCGCCTACGCGTCAAAGAGCCGAAGCCTCCTGTTGTGAGCCCTGCTTAGCGCAAGGCCCACGCCTTTTTAGTACGTATCAAAATAGGACTGCACCACCTCGGGATCTTGCGTCACCGTCAACGCCAGCATCAATAAAATTCGACACTTCTGCGCATTTAGATTGTCTGATGCAACAATTTTTTTATCGCGTAGATATTTCCGCCGAGCAACGCGCCCCGCGCCACCGCGGTTTGCCTGAACCACCACGACGCCCTTTTTGCACATGCGCTCAAAGGCAGCATTTTGCAAGGGCGGCGCGATTCCCGGGGGCAGACCAGCAGAGATCAGCCCTTGCGCGCCCGCAGCCACAAACGCCTCGATTGCAACGTCGTCGGCACCGCCATAGGCATAAACGATATCGACTCTGGGCAAACTCTTCAGCGCCCGCACATCAAACACGGTGTCAACAGTATGTTTGCGAACCGGATGCCGATAAATCACCACGCGATCACCATCCACTTGGCCAAGTACACCAAAATCAGGCGTTCTAAAGGTGTTCAACCGATAGGTTGAGACCTTGGTTACCTCACGCGCCGCCTGGATTTCATCGTTTAGCACCACGAGCACACCCAAACCACGCGTCAGTGGGTCGATGGCTGTTCGTACGGCCGCGATTAAATTCATGGGGCCGTCGGTACTGATCGCACTTGCTGGACGCTGCGCACCGACGAGGACCACTGTCGACTTTATTTTCAAGGTCAGGTTCAAGAAATAGGCAGTTTCTTCGAGCGTGGCGGTACCGTGCAAAATCACATAGCCGTCAAAGCCACCATTTTGGGCTTCAGTTTGATGGATGAGTTGAACAAGTTCTAGCCAATCTGCAGGGCCGATCGCCGTGCTGCCCACTTCGCGAAAATTAATCGGCACCACGTCGGCAAAACGAGCCAGTTCAGGTGTGCGGTCAATGATTTCGGCGGGTTGGGCTTTACGACTGGCATCTGGATAATCCAGAACGTCCAGGCCGTCGGTTGCGATCGAAGAAATCGTTCCGCCTGTACCAATCAAGGCGACGCGAGGTTTAGCGTTGGTTGCGCTCATAAGAAATAGGCTCCGTGTGTGTGTTCAAACAATAGGCTTAGTCTAACGCTTGTCGTGTTTGAAAAAAATATTTTTGATTAACCACAAGATTAGAGTGAGCGCGTCAGTTTAGCCGCGCACTGAATTCAGCAACCTCGACCTCGATCGCCTCTAGCAAACGCTGCGCCCACGCTTGCGACAAGCCGTGTCCAATAAGCACAATGCGCGTACTTCGTTCATTGGTCGGCCATCGCTCTAACCACGTCGGCTGATAAAAAACATGCTGCACGCCATGAATCACCATGGGTCGCTCCGGTAACTCTGCAATATGGACCAGCCCTTTAAGCCTCAACAAACGCTTACCTTCATGCGTGGCCAGCGCCTCGAGAAGCAGCGGGATCACATTCGCGGCGAGTGGCCGTTTTTGCACAAGCTCGATCGAGGTGTAAACCTGATCGGCACTGAGTCCCGCCCCGTGTGCATGACCAGAATGTTCACGTGTCTTAAGACCGAGTCTTCGATAACGACCCGCTGCTTGGGCAAAAATCTCAGGTGCGGCCTGCGTCAACGCCTGTTCAAGTTCAGGGCCACTCACGCGACTCGCAGTCTGGTTCAATTGATCAATGGCAGAGGCCGTGCGTACGCGATCTTCTGCGTTCGCTAAATCTTGCTTGCTTAGCACGATGACATCGGCCATCGCGATTTGACGACGCGCCTCGCCATACTGCTCGGCCGCTTGGGCACCACACAACTCATCTACCACCGTGACCACACGATCAATCGCAAATTCGCTACCGATCGATAGATCGCTTGTTAATGCCTGAATAATCGGGATGGGATCCGCTAGGCCTGAAGTCTCGATGATCACACGATTAAACGAGACCAGTCCTTGCGCTCTGCGCTGACTGAGTTGGGCAAGCGTCTTTGCCAGATCCGTTTGTACTCGACAGCACAAGCAACCATTTGTCAGCTCGACCATGGTTTCATCACCGGTCTCTAACAACTCGTGATCAAGACCAACAGCCCCAAACTCGTTCATGATGACGGCAGTATGCGCGAAGGCTGGACGACGCAACAAACTTGCTAACAACGTTGTTTTGCCACTACCCAAAAAGCCTGTTAAGAGAATCAGTGGCGTCATACAGCTAACGAGGCTACGCCCATTCTGAGACGATCGCCGGGTCTGAACGCCGGCACTAATAATTGCCGCACCGTGCGAAGAACATGCAACACCGAGGCGCAATAGTGTTCGGTTCGCAGCGTTACCGGATCAGGCTGCGACGCAGTGATGCGCCAGCGCATTAGACCAGGCTCGGTGAGCGCTTCTACCTTGAGCCCAACCAGCGCGTCTACGGCCGTCAGTTCATATAAATAAATAGTTGGCATCTCGGCGGGTTGAACCGCATCGCTCGCAGCCATCTCAACCCGCCAATTCAGACCCCAATAATGCACACTCTCGTGTAGTAGCGCGCCAAGCGCAGCCGTTGAGCTGTTTGCTTGCCCTGCAGACATTACAGCTTGGCCCCAGCAAGAATCTCAGGCGCGATCTTGCGCTTCAAATACTGGCCATCGCTCAGCTTGCCAAAGAACTGGCCGTCTTCAACCATGATTTTTCCACGAAGCATCGTCAAACATGGCCATACGCCAACCTGGTGCCCCTCCCATGGGGTGTAGTCTGATTCGTGCAAATCTTTATTTTGAATTGTGCGCGCAAGACCAGGATCCAAGATAACCAAATCCGCATCACTGCCCGCTGCGATAGCACCTTTGCGCGGATACATTCCTAAAATGCGCGCCGCGTTCGAAGAGATCAAATCAACAAATTGCGTCAGCGAGTAGCCGCGCTTTTCAACCATCTCTGTGTACATCAGCGAAACGCGTGGCTCAACACCCGTGTTGCCGCCCGTGGTGTCGTCGATGCGCTTACCTTGCGTTTTGACCGCCAACGAACAACACAACTCGTCGGTTGCGATTGAATGAATCACATCTTCACTGACCCCTTTCCATAACGCATCGGTATCCTCTTTGCCTTTCAGTGAGGGATAGGTATGAAACATCTGCCCATTTGGAAGTTTGTAGTCTTCAGCTGTATGCAAAATATATTGATGAAGCGTTTCACCATACACAGGCTTGCCGCGCGAACGTGCCTCACGAATCGCCTGCACACCCGTTCCGGCGCTCACGTGCATCATATAAATGGCAGTGTTCATTTCTTCTGCCAACCGAATGACGCGTCTAAACGACAAGTCTTCAGATAAGGTGTTGTGCACCTCGGCCATATTTTCAAACCCCGTACGGCCCTCGCGAAACAGCTTTTCGTACATATGCATCACGATGTCATTGTCTTCGGCATGAATCACACCCAAGCCACCATTTTTGGAGAGTACCTTGAACATTTCCCAGATATCGCCGTAACCAACCATCCGACCTTTGCGACTTGGTGTGATGTCGGTCGTGAATATCTTGACGGTCGCATAGCCTGCCTGAATCGCTTCAGCCACCTGATCCGTTAAGCCAACCGGAAATAAACCTTCAACCATGAGGTGATAAGCGAAGTCGGTAAAACAACGCCCAACCCAATCTTTGTCACGCGCCTCAATCGTGCCCTGCACGGTGTTGCCATGCATCCAGCGCGCAAAGTCAATCATGGTGGTCGTACCACCAAACAAAGCCGCACGGCTCACGACTTCAGGTGGCGCAGTCATGCCTGAAATACCGTCTGGACCTGGTATGTGCCAAGCACAGTGCACGTGCGGATCGATGCCACCCGGTATAACGAGCTTGCCAGTCGCATCAATCAGACGCGTTTGTGGGCCAACAGGTAGGGCGCCGATCGCAGCCACGGCAGCGATCGTCTGGCCTGAGATTGCAATATCGTAGGCACCAACACCCTGAGGCGTCACAACCCGGTCACTGCGAATAATGGTATCGATCATTTTAAGTCTCCGACTTGACAAACAAACCTGCGAAAGGCTCGAGGCGCTTAGTACTTTATATTGATTATGTATTCTAAAGTCATTCTCAACGCAACGCGTCAACAATCACTATTCAGCCTTAGCCCCTGTGATTTTTACAATATGTGCATACTGCGGAATCTCACGGGCGATCACTGCCGCAAATTCAGAGGGCGAGTTAGCGATTTTTTCAAGCCCACCTTTTTCAAACAACCGCTCTTGCACATCTGGCATATTGACCGCGGCCATGAGGTCTTGATAAAGGCGGTCGACGATCGGTTGGGGCGTCTTCGCCGGCACCACCACACCGTACCAGGACACAATTTCAAACCCTGTCAAACCAGTCTCAGCCACAGTGGGTAGATTTGGGGCTGATTGCACGCGCTTCGGCGTGGCGACAGCGAGCGCCTTCAGCTTGCCGGCCTCAACATAAGGCAAGGCCGAAAATAAGCCTCCCACCATCATCTTGACGTGCCCAGCAAAAAGGTCTGAGGTGGCTGGCGCTAAGCCGCGATATGGAATATGCGCCAAGTCAATCTGCGCCATCTGGGCGATCAGCGCACCCGACAAATGACCACCCGAACCTGCTCCCGATGACGCGTAACTCAGCTGACCCGGGTGGGCCTTCGCATAGGCGATCAACTCTTGCATTGAATTGACGGGCAGCGACGGATGCACCAACACTGCCAGCGGTATTTCAGCAATTTGCGAGACCGTTGCAAAATCCTTTTGCGGATCAAAGGGCAGCGAGCCATATAACGCCTGGTTCACCACCAAGGGCCCGTTGGTTGCCAACAAGAGTGTTAAGCCATCCGGCGCCGCCTTGGCGACCTCGTCGGTTGCAATGTTGCCTCCTGCACCCGAACGATTTTCAACAATGACGGACTTGCCCAGACTAATCGTCAGTTTGCTGGCGAGCGTTCTGGCCACCAGATCCGCGGGTCCGCCTGCGGGAAACGGCACGATGAATTTGATTGAACGCTCAGGGTAGGTTTGTGCGAACAAAGTGCCTTGTCCCGTCAACAAACAGAGCCCAAGCATGCACAGACGGGCCAAAGCACTCATGTGAATCTCCTGGGATGTTGATGTTTGATAGCCTAGTTGTAGCAGCCAAACCCAGGGCAATCAAGCCATTTGACGTTGCCCGACACGCTCGCCTTGAGTCGAACCTTGCACCAAAACCACTACAATGAGACACATTCGGTGACTTTTTTAAAGAAAACGACCATGACCTCAAAATTATTTTTCCGCTTTTGTTTGATGCTTAGTATGCTGGGCTGCGCGCTCTCGCCTTCAGCCTTTGCACAAGCTTGGCCGACCAAAGCCGTGACCTTCGTCTCGCCATTTCCACCAGGCGGATCGGTTGATCCGATTGCGCGCTTGCTCGCAGCCAAACTCACTGAAGCACTTGGTCAACAATTTATCGTCGAAAACCGTGTTGGCGCCTCAGGCTCAATTGGCACGGCTTTCGTCGCCAAAGCCGCCCCTGACGGCTACACCTTTGTGTTTGTTTTTGATACGCACGCCGTGAACCCCTCATTGCTACCCAAGATGCCCTTTGACACACTCAAAGATCTGGCGCCGGTCATGCTCATTGGCACGGCCCCAATGGCCCTGGGCACGGCACCCGGCAAACCTTATCAAACCTTTGCTGACTTTGTCGCCGCTGCAAAAGCAAAACCTGATACGGTCAGCTATGGTTCGATCGGAAGCGGCAGCCTCGGACACTTAACCATGACGCTGGTTGAAGCGGCGGGCAACTTTAAAGTCGTGCATGTTCCCTACAAAGGCGGTGGCCCAATGGTCACCGACGTTTTAGGCGGACAAATTGATTCTGGCATTGGCTCAGTCGCGGTCATGAGCGCACACATCAAGAGCGGCAAGATGCGCGCCCTGGCAGTCACGGGCGAAACGCGCTCAGCCTCGATGCCTGAGATCCCCACGCTCGCCGAGCAGGGTTACAAAGGATTTTCTGCACTCGCCTGGTGGGGGATCTTCACCGCCACCGGCACGCCACAGCCCATTATCGATAAACTCAACGCAGAAACAGCAAAGATTTTGCAACGCCCTGATATCCACAAGCAGCTCACAGAAAGCCTCGGTATGGACATCAAAGCCAGCAGCCCTGCAGAGCTACAGAAATGGACCGAAACAGAAGTGCAACGCTGGGCGAAAGTCATCAAAGAAAACAATATTAAGCCTGACTAACTGACTGATCTTCACCAGATCGCCGCACCCTTAGGCGGCTCGCTGATCACAAGCATCAGCGAGCCGCCTAAATCATTTTTTTCACAAGATCTTGTGTCGCCGCAACGAAGCGATCAATCTGTTCACGATTGTTCCACACGCAGGCATTGACCCGCTGAGGATGATCCATCGGTGCCGGTGCCAGTGTGATGGGATCACGATTTGGAATCGTACCGGACGGAAACTTAGCAGCCTCAGGATCAGGCTTTCGCGTTAAACCATTGTTGCCAACTCCCAAGCCTGAAATTCGAAAGCCATATTCTTTTAAAATCCGTGCACGAAACTCAACGTTCAACTTTTCATCCCAGCGCTGCGGTTGTGTCGGAAACGGATTGAACGCAATGATTCCAGACTTAAGCGCCGGATCGCGCGTAGCCCCTAGCACCGACGCCTCACCGAAGGCAGCAATAATTCGTTCACGAAAATAGTCGCCCAAACGCAAGTGCCAAGTTTCAATGCGTTTGCGACCCATTTGATCCCAAAGCGCGCACGAATCACCCAACGCCCGCCAATCGGCAGACTCAGGGAACCCGTACATTGACAAAGCCTCGCCAATATCCCAGTCACCACGCGAACCATCAAACGGCACAGTCCGGGATTGCGATCGACTGATAAAAAACTTAGGTAGCTCAGTGGGATTAGACGCAAGTTTTTTATTGCGAATATATAACGCCCCTGTGCCTCCAGGGCCACATTGCCATTTATGCCCGCAGAGTGCAAAGAAATCAATCCCTGTCTCATCAAGCTGTGGGTCGAACATCCCGTTGTAATGTGCACCATCGACGATAGTGATTGCGCCCGCTTTTTGTGCAAGCGCCGCAATACGGCGTTCTGGCATGCGCTGCCCAATCGGCCATAACGGCGAAGAAAAGAAAATTGCTTTGGTTTTGCCTGGCACGACTTGTCGTTCAAGCGCCGCCACCACTTCGTCAACGGTTGCATTAGCGTGCGTAGGCACGCCCCACTGCTTAATGACCACGCCATAGCGCGCAGCAGTGCGCAGCGCAAGCGTAATGCCGGTTGGATGTTCAAGCGGCGTCATTAGTAATTCGTCGCCCGCTTTCCAATCAATGCCATTAAAAATCAGCGAAAGTGCATCAGTGGTGTTGCGCGTGATCGCGATTTGATCAGGGGTGGTGCCATAGCAGCGGGCAATCGTGGCACGCGTTTTAGCAGAAGGCTCAACATAAACCGGAAAGGGATCACGCGCACTTTGATCAAGACCTTCTTTAAAACGCGTCATCACACTTTTGGGAATCGTACCTTTCTGCGCCGCCATGAAATACACAACATTAGGGTCGAGGGTGAACTCTTGCGCAAACTGTTTGAACAAAGGCTCTTGCTCGGCGAAGTAGGCTTGCGCTTCAGCGCTAAGCGGACCTGTCACAGGCGAAGTCCCGCCAGTTTTCCCCAACGCAGGCGTCTGCGCCTGAGCCATCGTGGGCGTCAAAAATGCCGTTGCCAGGCCAAGAGTCATGGCACGTCTAGAAGGGTCGATTTGATCGGTCATCGGAGTCTCACGTGTTGAACTGAATCATTCTGGCACATAAATTGCTTGATTAATCGGCGGGCGCCCCACCGCTGCGACGTCTCATGATAGCCTTATCCCACAGCAAAACAGAGAATTTTAATGACCTGGTCCATCTTGGCTCGCGACGATGAGGGATTTTTCGGCATGGCAATTGCCAGCCGATTTTTTGCCGTGGGGGCACTTTGCGTACATAGTCGACGCGGTGTTGGAGCGCTTTCAAGCCAAGCTCTCCTGAATCCTTTATACGGGCCCGCTGGTTTAGATTTATTAGCCCAGCAGTTCTCGCCCGCACAAACCATTGCCCAACTCATAGAGGCCGATCAAGGGCGTGAGCAGCGGCAATTACACATCCTGCCTTTTAAGGGATTGCCCGCCGCACACACAGGCGCTGCCTGTGTCGACTGGTGCGGCCATTTGCTCGAAGACGGTTTAAGCATCGCAGGCAACATGCTGGCAGGGCCAAAGGTCATTGAACACACAGCACAGGCCTACAAAGATACCCGTGGCAAACCGATGGGCGAACGCCTCTTGGCAGCCATGGAAGCAGGCCAAGCCGCCGGAGGCGATAAACGCGGCAAACAAGCGGCCGCGCTCAAGATTCACAACGACGAAGATTACCTGCAGCTGGATCTGCGTGTGGATGACCACCAAGAGCCTTTAATTGAACTCAGGAGGCTGTATGAGACAAGTCTTGAACGCTTTCAACCTTTTCTTGAATGCTTGCCCAGTCGCCACCGTCCATCGGGTCTAACCGAACGTCACAAGATCGATGCACATATTGAGCAATTTCTCAACCGCATAAAAGGTACTTAGTTGGCAGCGCTTCTCGAAGTTTCGCAATTAAACACCAGCTTCGCAACCGACGAAGGCGAGATCACTGTTGTCAATGATGTGAGTTTTTCTGTTCACGCCGGTCGCACCGTTGCCATCGTGGGCGAATCAGGTTGCGGCAAGAGCGTCACCGCTCTATCGATTATGGGTTTGTTAGCAAAGCCGGCCGGCAACATTAAAGGTGGCTCTATTCTTTTTGAAGGACAAGAACTTGTCGGTGCCTCTGCGCGTACGCTACAAGACTTGCGAGGCAACGGCTTGTCAATGATTTTTCAAGAACCGATGACCTCGCTGAACCCGAGCTACACCGTAGGCGAACAAATCATTGAGGGGCTGATCAAGCATCGCAAACTCAGTCGGTCTCAAGCGCGTCAGAAAGCAATCGACATTTTACGAAAAGTCCGCATCCCCTCACCCGAACAGCGTCTGGATGAATTTCCGCACAAGCTAAGTGGTGGCATGCGTCAACGCGTCATGATCGCGATGGCTTTGGTGTGTGAGCCGCGCGTATTAATTGCTGACGAACCCACGACCGCGCTTGACGTCACCATACAAGCACAGATCCTTGAACTGATGCACACCTTGCAACAAGAGACCGGCACCGCGATCGTATTGATTACCCATGATCTCGGCGTAGTCGCCGAAATCGCCGATGAAGTGATCGTGATGTATGCCGGACGCGTGGTCGAACGCGCTCCCGTGCACGCGCTCTTCGCGTGGCCGCAACATCCCTATACCATTGGCCTGCTTGGCGCGATTCCGCGTCTTGACTTAGCGCAAACCAGACTCGTCTCAATTGAGGGCCAAGTCCCAAACCCAGCGCAGCCACTTTTAGGGTGTAGCTTCGCTCCACGCTGCCCGTTTGCGCAAGCGGCATGCACAAACCAAATCCCCGCACTGAGCCCAGTGGGCGACGCGCATTTTTCGGCCTGCCTGCGTGCACCGCTCGAGGTAGATCGCCTCTTTCCCAGTCCTCAAAGCGAGGCGGCGGTATGAACGAGACGACCCCACTTTTACATGCCACCGGTTTACAAAAGCATTTCCCGGTGCGTCGCGGATTTTTTGGGCGCATACAGAATTACGTGCGCGCCGTCGATGGCGTAGACTTGACTCTTCAGCACGGCGAGATACTTGGTCTAGTGGGCGAGTCAGGCTGTGGCAAATCAACGCTCGGGCGACTACTGCTACGCCTACTTGAACCAACCGGTGGCACCCTGCACTTTGGCCATCAAGATTTGCGCGCCCTAAACGCAAAAGAGCTGCGTGCCGAACGACGCAATATGCAATTGATTTTTCAAGATCCTTATTCGTCGTTGAACCCACGCATGACGATCGGGCAGATGCTGACCGAACCGCTCAAGGTACATGGCTTGCACACGGATCGCGAAGCCATGCGAGTTGCAGAGTTGCTCAAGACGGTTGGCCTGCGACCTGAACATGCACAACGCTACGCCCATGAATTTTCAGGCGGTCAGCGACAACGCGTGGGCATCGCCCGGGCCCTTGCCGCAGAACCGAAACTAATCGTCTGTGATGAAGCCGTTTCAGCGCTAGATGTTTCTGTTCAAGCGCAAGTCATTAATCTGTTGCAAGATCTACAACAACGCTTCGGTCTTTCTTATTTATTCATTGCGCACGATTTAGCAGTGGTCAAGCATATCGCGACGCGTGTAGCGGTCATGTACCTGGGTAGAATCGTCGAAATCGCCGACAAGCAACGCTTATTTGCAGACCCCCAACATCCCTACACGCACGCGCTGATGCGCGCGATTCCCTTACCCGATCCCACGGTCACAAAACAAGGTGTTCTGCTGAGTGGTGATGTACCGAGTCCCTTGAATCCGCCCAGTGGCTGTCATTTGCATACGCGCTGCCCACGCGCACAGGCAATATGCGGTCAAGCTGCACCAAGCCTAGTTGGCAATCACGAACACGCGGTTGCATGTCATTTTCCGTTAAGCGCGATCGCAAGTACTCCACGCACTCAATCAACCGTCACGCCTTCAACACTACGCCTACAACGTTTGCAAAGTGCCTTTGTTCATGCGCCATCTGTACAACCGAATTAATGCCTCAATTTTTTTATTAGGACACCTCATGAAACTACGCCACCGAATCCTGCTAGCTGCCTCGCTACTCGCCTGCCTGCCGTTTGTTACAACGGCCCAAACGCTACGTATCGGCCTCGCCGAAGATCCTGACATGCTCGACCCAACCCTGGCTCGCTCATTTGTCGGCCGACTGGTCTTTATGTCACTGTGTGACAAGCTGTTTGATATTGACGAAAAACTAAATATTATTCCGCAGTTGGCCACAAGCTATGAATGGTCGGCCGATCGTAAAGCTCTGACGTTCAAAATACGTCAAGGCGTCACCTTTCATGATGGCGAAAAAATGGATGCTGAAGCCGTCAAGTACAACCTCGAGCGCCATAAAACCTTAAAAGGCTCCAGTCGCTCAGGCGAACTGCGTCCCATCGCATCTATTGAGGTGCTCGATGTCAGCACCGTTCGTCTTAACCTAGAGGCGCCCTTCGCGCCCTTGCTCGCCGTACTGGCTGATCGCGCTGGCATGATCGTCTCACCAAAGGCCGCACAGGCGCTTGGTGAAAAATTCAGTACCAGTCCGGTATGCTCGGGTCCCTTCAAGTTTGTCGAGCGTGTCGCGCAGGATCGCATCACTCTTGAGCGCTTTGGCGCCTATTGGAACAAAGAGGCTGTTCATTTTGATAAAGTGATCTACACCCCAATCACCGATGCCACCGTTCGCTTAGCCAACCTACGCTCAGGTCAATTTGACTTTATCGAGCGTGCAGCTTCAAGCGATATCGCTTCAATTCAAAAAGATCCAAAGCTCAAGTTCAGCAAAATTACCGAGATCGGGTATCAAGGTATCACCATCAATACCGGTAAAAATGAACGTGCTCAAAGTCAGCCGCTAGGTCAATCCGCCAAGGTACGAGAAGCATTTGAACTTTCGCTTGACCGCGCAGGGATTGTTCAAGTTGCCATGGACGGCCAGGCAACGCCAGGCAATCAATGGGTTGCGCCCAACAATAGTTTCTATGCAAAGAACGTACCCGTGCCAAAGCGAGATCTGGCGCGTGCACGCGCTTTGCTTAAAGAAGCTGGCGTGACCAACCCGACCTTTACCTTAATGACCCCCACAACCTCTGACTCACAAAAAATTGCTCAAGTTGTTCAAGCCATGGCGAAAGAAGCTGGCTTTAACGTCAAGATTCAATCGACTGAGTTTGCAACCTCGTTGAGCTTGGCCGACAAGGGTGACTTCGACGCCTACGTTCTTGGTTGGAGCGGTCGTGCAGACCCGGACGGCAATATTTACAATTTCATCGGCTGTAAGCAACCTTCAAACTACTCAGGCTATTGTGTCCCTGAGGTAGACGCTTTGCTCAATGACTCACGCAGCAAGCTCGAACCCGCCGAACGTCTCGCCGCCTACCAAGGCATTGCCGCCCAACTCAACAAAGATCGCCCACTTGTTTATTTGTATCACCGTGATTGGCTGTGGGCTTACACAAACAAGCTGACAGGTCTGCGCGAAGTGCCCGATGGCCTGCTGCGGGTAACCGGTTTGAAATTGAACTAGCAACTCTCGCAAACCTCACACCATGCTCAGCTTCTTCTTACGCCGCTTAGTCGCCCTTGTGCCGACGCTGGTATTTGTTTCGATGCTGATTTTTAGCCTGCAACAACTGCTTCCGGGTGATCCGGCCTTAGTCTTGGCCGGAGAAGACCCAAGCCCAGAAGCGATTGCACACATTCGCGCGAAGCTGCATCTGGATGACCCGTTACCTGTGCGATATGGGTATTGGGTTTCGGGTGTCTTGCGCGGTGATTTAGGTGAGTCAGCACGCACGCATCAACCCGTGCTCGAACTCATCTTGCAAAAGCTTCCGGTTACCATTGAGCTCGCCCTTTTGGCCTTACTCATCGCCTTGAGTATCAGCATCCCGACTGGCATCGTCTCAGCAGTCTATCGTGGCGGCGCACTCGATACCGGTGCGACTATTTTTGCTTTAACCGGTTTGTCGACACCCAACTTCTGGCTAGGGATCATGCTGATTCTTTTATTTTCAGTTGAGCTTGGTTGGTTGCCAGCCTCGGGCTACATCAGCCCTTTTGAGAACCTCGGCGCCAACCTTGCCTCGATGATTATGCCGGCTTTTGTATTAGGTAACGCGATTGCAGCATCGCTGATGCGACACATGCGCAGTTCAATGTTGCAAGAACTGACTGCAGATTATGTTCGTACTGCACGCGCCAAAGGCCTCACTGAGCGCGCGGTCGTACTCAAACACGCTTTACGCAATGCGTTAACACCCGTCATTACTTTGGGTGCACTGGAACTTGGCACTTTGCTTTCAGGTGCAGTACTCACTGAACAGGTTTTCACTATCCCAGGCTTTGGCAAACTGATCATTGATGCAGTTTTTAATCGCGATTATGCAGTGGTACAAGGTGTCGTACTCGTGACTGCGACGACCTACATCATGCTCAATTTATTTGCCGACATGGCGTACTTTGTCTTGAACCCCAGGCTGCGCCAATGAGTAATCGTCTGATCACTGCGGGCACAGTACTCGCTCCACTCGCCAGTAAAAAAGAACCGGGTCCCTGGCATCGCGCCTGGCGCAAACTCAAACGCAATCGCAAAGGTATGTTTGGGCTTTATGTCGTCTCGCTTTTTATTTTGATGGCAATCTTTGCGCCTTATCTTTCTCCCCACGACCCGATCGAAGCAAGCTGGGCTGCCATTCGTAAAGCACCTACGGGTGCGCACTGGTTCGGCACCGATG